>JACCXR010000189.1 GCA_013696915.1 Euzebyaceae bacterium | reverse complement strand
GACGAGGCTCAGCTCCACGGGCCGGCCGAGCAGTTCGAGGAACCGCCGCTTGATCTCGGGGCTCTCCCACAGACGGTGCAGGCGCGTCAGCCCCAGGTCGACGTGCTCCACCGTGCGCGTGTCGGTCTGCATGGTTGCACCATACAACCATCGCGGTGAGACGCCAGGTGGGGGCGATGACGCCACCGATACGCCGCGCTGCGCGCCGGGCGCGCATGGGGCCACCCACCCACGTACCTACTAGCTCGCCTGTAGATAGGGGCGGAGTGCCGCGCGGATCAGGTCCGAGTTCGTGCGCCCCTCCTGCTCGGCGCGCTGGCGCAACGCCTGGCTCAGCGCGGGATCGAGACGCACCGACTCCACCGACGCGGCCGCCGCACCCATGGGTGGGCGGCCACCCCGGCGGCGGAGGATCTCGTCCACATCGAAACCCTCTTCGGCCTTCGCCGCCAGCTTCTCCACGAGCTCTTCGGTGATCGGCTCGCCGCTGCGGGTCCGTCCGTAGTCTTTCCTGGCCATCGTCATCCTCCCGCGAGCAGCCGTCGATACTTCTTGCGCATCGGCTTCGCGTGGATCGCCAACTCCGAGCGTTTCCCTCCCCGCACCACCACGATGACCTCCAGCAGGGACGCGCTGCGAGTCGCGCCCACGTACAGACGAAGGTCGTCGTCCAACTCGTCGGTCACCATCGCGTTCCGCACGGCGTGTTCGATGTCCTCGACTGCGACCCCGTGCTTGAGAGCCGAGGAGTGGATCTCCAATGAGCATTCGTATTACGAAATCCGGACGCCCATGCAGACCGACCCCTATCGCCAGTTCGACGAGCCAATCGCGACCGGCAGCTCCAGATTGCCCGGCGCCGTCACGTCCTCGTCCGGCCAGCCCGACAGCAGCCCTTCGAGCGGGGGTGGCGCGCACGACGCTGGCTGCCGAGAGCAGCCCGGCGCCGCGACCGGTCAGCCATACGACGCAGCGGCGCCGGTCACGCTCCGAGGGGTCCCGGCGCACGTAGCCGCCGGCCGTCGCCTGTTCCACGAAGCGGCTCGCCGTTGACGTGTCGACGTTCAGCAGCCCGTCGGGCGCGCGGTGCAGCCGGCCGCCTCCTCGACCGCCGGCGGAGCGACGGTCGACGGCTCATGCCCGGCGTTCAGGCGGTCGCCACGACGCCCCGTCGTTGTGCATCGTGGAGAGGTCGGCGCCGCCCCAGGTGAGCAGCTCCTCGCCGGTCCACACCGCGGCGTAGCCGGCCCGGGACGTGGTCGCCAGAACGGGGAGCCGCCGCCAGCCGTCGTCGCCCGGGTCCCAGATCGCGCCGGCCGCCGCCGCGCCCTCGGGCGTCGCGTGCGGCAGGACGACGAGGCCGGTGCCCACCCACACGGAGCTGCGGCCGCGGAACGAGTCGATCGGGAGGGGGCCGAGGGAGATGCTGCCGAAGCCCCTGGCGCCGGGTTCGTAGACCAGCCCGTACCCGGTCGGCCGCAGCCGCGGGTAGAGGGGGCCGATGAACACGGTCCCATTCCCGCTCACGACGTCGCCGCGGGGCGAGCCGAGCTCGGGGGGCTGGGGGAGGCGGCGCCAGGTGTCGCGGACGGGGTCGTAGGCGAGACCGGAGGTGCCGCCGGTCCCGCCCCAGATGACCAGTTCGGCGCCGGTCCAGTCGCCGCGCGCGACGTTGGGGTAGGCGGGCGGACCGACGTCGTCCGGAGGGACGGCGAGCCTCCGCCACCGGCCGGTGGCCGGATCGAGGGCGACGCCGTCCCAGGCGTACCGGGGCTCGCCTGCCGGCCTCGGCTCCCAGCCGCCGAAGATCAGCACCTCCGCGCCGGTCCAGGCCGTCACCGGCGAGCTCCTCGCCGGCACCGGCGCCGGCGGGAGCGCCACCCACCGGTCCCCTCCGGGGAAGTACGCGGCTCCGGCCACCGCGGGCTCCGCCGACGGAGATGCCGTAGCCCCGCCCCAGACGATCAGGCGGTCGCCGGCCCACACGGCTGCGGCGTCCACCCGGCCGTCCAGCGGCGCGGGGGCCAGGGGCCGCCACGAGCCGTCGACGGGGTCGTAGGCCGCGCCGTCGGCCAGGACGGGGAGGGGCTCGCCACCGCCGGGGCCCTCCGCCGCGGGGGACGACAGCCCGCCCCACACGAGCAGCTCCGTCCCGGTCCACACGCTGGCCGGCCGGAGCCGGCCGGTGATCGGCGCCGGTGGGATGGGCCGCGTCGACCCGAGAGGCGGCGCGGCGTCCCGCAGCGACGCCCCGACCTCCTCCGCCTCCACCTGGATGCCGGGGGTCGGAATGGATGGCCCGGAGGGGGCGATCGACCGGCCGAGGGCCAGGCCGAGCAGGGCGGCGATCGCCACTCCCGCAGCAACGATGACCGCTGTCCTTCGCCCAGCGCCGCCGCCCGGCTGCTCCGCCTGCTCCCAGTCCTCGCCCACTGCGTGCACCGTCGGGCAGCGTGCGCCCGCGCACAAGTGACAACGCGGTTCCCGCCGATGCCGATGCCGGCGTCACCCGGAACTGCCGCAGACGACCACGTTGCCCGCTGACGGTCGGCTCGTGACCGGCGTGTCATGGACCGAAGGCCCGGCGGAGTGAGTCTGGACATCATCCGGGGTCGGCCGAAACGGCACCTCGGGGATGGTCGCTCAGTAGCCGGACGGCCCCTGCTGCGCCCACCCGCAGGCACCGTCGGCCAGGCGCCTGCTCAGAAACGCTTGTTCCGAATGCGACAGCCGTCCACACTCGATGCATGGCACCGACGGATGGAGATCTCGAGTCCCTCTCACGCGACGAGCTTGTCCAGGAGGGGAGGTGGTGTCCTGCCCTGGGGTGGTGTGCGAACGTGGTGTCCTGCCCTGGGGTGGTGTGCGAACGACGACCGCCCGGGCGTCCGGCGGGTCGCGACGCGCATCTCGTCCTCGGTGATCTTCCCCGTGTTCAGTCTCGTACGCGTCGAGGAAGTCATCGAGCGCCCGCATCCGTCGGTCGTGGTCAGCCTGGCGTTGGAGCGCGTCGTTCACCCACGCGCTGAGGCTCTCCCCCTCTCGGCCCACCACCAGTGCGGCACGTCCAGCCGCCAAGGGCTCCGCCGCCACCGTCGCCGACAGGCGCGGCCTGTTCGTCATACGTTCATGCTGCTCGGCGACCACGCGAGGCACCCGCCAAGTTGGCACGCCCTGACGAGAGTGCCGCCGCGGCTCACCAGCGGGAAAATGTCGTCCCGCCCCGGATACCATCTGGTTGTGGACAGTGGTGTTGCGGTGGTGGTCGCCGCCGGGCGGCTGGGCGTGCCGCCGACGCGCGTGCTCGCCGCCGTCAGGGCTAGCCAGGTCGGCGCGACCAAGGATGCGCGCGGCCGGTGGCGCCTGCCAGCCGGGACGGTGGCGGCGCTGACCGCGCGGTGGGGGGCGGTGCCTCGCCGCTGCGACGGGCTCGATCGCGAGCCGATGCTGGTGCTCGCCGCGCTGACCCGCCGCCCGCGTGGCCTGGCGTCGGCGCGGGCGGTCGCGGCGGCTGCGGGGGTGTCCCCGACGACGGCGTCGCGGTGCCTGAAGGCGCTCGCTGAGCGGGGTCTGGTCGCGGCGCGCAAGGAGTCGCGGATCCTGCGGGGGGCAGCCGTGACCACGCCGGTGTGGCGGGTCTGCTGGCGCGCACCGGGATGGGAGGGGCGGCTGCCCGCGCTCGGCGAGGTCGTCCTGCCGGCGCGCGGCACGCCGCCGCCGGCGTGGTCGCTGCCCGAGCACGTGTGGCACCTCGTGTGGAACGCCGATCCGCGGATGGTCGTGCTGCCTGACGACGCCGCGTTCGTCGCGGGGCGCGTGCTGGACGCCGCGGACCCGGAGGCGGAGGCGTGGGCCGCGCGAGCCCTGCCCGCCGAAGCGTGGGAGCGCGCCGCAGCGTTCCGTGGACGCTCCTCCCGGCAGCGGGCCGTCGCACGCCAGATGGCGGCGTCGGCCCGTGCGTGACGTGCCCGACGGCGTGCTGCCGCAGGCGGCGGCGCACGCCTGGCCGAAGGTGGTGGCGGTGCTTCCCCCGGGCGCGTACCTCGTCGGGGGGACGGCCCTCGCGGTACGGCTCGCGCACCGGCAGTCCCGTGACCTCGACGTGTTCGTGCCCGCCCGGTTCGACACGGACCGCCTGCGGCAGGCGCTGGAGCGCGCCGGTGTGCTCGTCGTCACGCAGCAAGACGCCGACAGCACGCTGAACGCGGTGCTCGACGGCGCCGGCGTGCAGTTCCTGGCGGCCCTCGGCCAGCCCAATCTCGACGCGTCCGACGTGTTCGACGGCATGCCGGTCGCCGGCATCCGAGACCTGCTCGCCGCCAAGCTGAAGGTGATCGGCGACCGCGGCGAACTGCGGGACTACCACGACGTGATGGCCATCGAGCAGCGCACCGGCCACACGATCGAGCTTGGCCTGGGCTACTACGCGGAGCGCTACGCCGTCGGTGCGCACCACACGAGCCTGACCCACGTCGTGCGGGCGATGGTCGCGTTCGACGACGTCGCCGACGACCCGGCCATCCGCGACCGTGCGGACGTCGAGCGGTTCTTCCGCGGACGCCATCCCGCCGTGGTCGCATCGCTCGCGTCGTTCGACCTCACGCACGGCCGGCTGCCGCCGCCGGCGCCGGTCCAGGACCCACCCGTCGGAGACGCAGCCACCTCCTCGCAGTCGCGATGCGCCGCTCGAACCCGAGCCGGCAGGAAGTGCTCGTTCCAGGCCCGGGCCGGATCCCGGTTCTGCGGCAAGCACGACCGTCGGACGTGCTGACCCTCGCGACGTAGGACAGCTCGACGGTTCCCCTGTCGTGCGCGCGTGGCTAGAAGGTGACGGCCTTGAACGCCTCGGTCTGCGCCTTCAGCGCCTGCTCGACGGGCAGGCGCTCCATGCTGGACGCCCCGTAGAACCCGTTGACGTCACGGGCGCGGCGGAGCACGTGGGCGGCGTCGTCCGGTGTGGCGATGGGCCCGCCGTGGCACAGCACGAGCACGTCGGACCGCACCGACCGCGCGGCGGCGGCCCAGGAGTCGACGCGCTCGACGCAGTCGTCGAGGGTCAGCGCGGTCGCGGCGCCGACGCTGCCGCCCGTCGTCAGCCCCATGTGGCACACGATGATGTCGGCCCCGGCGGCGGTCATCGCGGCGGCCTCGGAGTCGCTGAACACGTACGGCGTGGTCAGCAGCTCGAGTTCGCGGGCGTGACGGATCATCTCGACCTCGAGGTCGTAGCCCATGCCGGTCTCCTCGAGGTTCTGCCGGAACACGCCGTCGAACAGGCCGACCGTCGGGAAGTTCTGCACGCCGGCGAAACCGAGGCGCTTGAGCTCGGGCAGGAACACGTCCGGTAGGTAGAAGGGATCCGTGCCGTTGACGCCGGCGAGCACCGGGGTGCGGGTCACGACCGGCAGCACCTCGCGGGCCATGTCGACGACGATCTCGTTCGCGTTGCCGTAGGCCAGCAGACCGGCCAGGGAGCCTCGACCGGCCATGCGGTAGCGGCCCGAGTTGTAGATGACGATGAGGTCGATGCCGCCGGCCTCCTCCCACTTCGCCGACAGGCCGGTGCCCGCGCCGCCGCCCACGATCGGCTCGCGCCGGGCGGCCATGTCCTGGAAGCGGGCGACGAGCTCCGCGCGGGTCGGCGCCATCACGCCTCCTCCGGTCGACGCGGGCCGCCGACGACCTCGGAGAACGCCGCGAGGGCCGCGGCCGCGAACTCCGGGTCGTTGACGTTGTGTGGGACCCGCAGCACGCGCCGGTCCGGGGTCTGCTCCACGCCGGCTTCGAGCGTGGCGAACAGCGCCTCGTCGGCCGCGGGGTCGTGGAAGGGCTGGCCGGGGGCGTCGAGCAGCGACACGCCGCCCTCGGGCAGCAGGAACCGCACCGGGCCCTGGCAGCGGTTCAGCCGCTCGGCGATGAACTCGCCGAAGGCGACGTTCTCCTCGGGGGTCGTCCGCATGAGGGTGACCTGGCTGTTGTGGACATGGAACAGGCGTCCGTCGAAGCGCCCGGGGATGCTGTCGGGAGGCCCGAAGTTCACCATGTCCAGTGCGCCGCAGGACCCGACGTATCCAACGCCGGTCCGCACGACGGCTCCGAGCCGGTCGGTGCTCGCGGGGAAGGCACCGCCGACGAGATGGTCGGCGATCTCCGTCGTGGTCATGTCGAGGACGGCGCTCACCATCCCCGAGTCGACGAGCTTCTCCATGGAGCGGCCGCCGGTGCCGGTGGCGTGGAAGACCAGGGGGTCGTAGTCGTCCCGCAGCGCTTCCACGAGCTGGGTGACGAGCGGGGTCGTCACGCCGAACATCGTCAGCCCCACGACGGGGCGGTCGTCGGCCGTCGGGGGCACCGGGGTTGCGACCATCCCGGCGATGGCGTTCGCCGCGTTGCCGAGCACCTCGCGGGAGATGCGGTTCAGGCCGGCGACGTCGGTGACGGAGTACAGCATGGCGATGTCCGCCGGCCCGACGTACTCGCCGACGTTGCCCGACGCGACGGTCGAGACCATCAGCTTCGGACGCCCGACAGGAAGCGCTCGCATCGCCGGCGTGATCAGCGCGGTGCCGCCCGAACCGCCCAACCCGATCACCCCGCCGATGGCGGTCTCGTGCGCCGCGACGAAGCGCTCGAACGCCACCGCCATGGCTCCGACGGCCTCTCCCCGATCCGACGAGCCGACCGCGGACGCCCCGTCGGGGTGATGGCGGGCGACGTCGTCAGGGGTGACGTCCGCGGTCGAGCGGTGTCCGCTCGTGCCGACGTCGACGAGCACCGTCTCCAGCCCGCGGGCTGCGATGACGCCCCTGACGTAGTCGAGTTCGGTGCCCTTCGTGTCCGCGGTCCCGACGACGTAGACGGCTCTCATGGCGCTCTCCTGCGGTGCCAAGGGTGGGCGGCGTTCAGGTCATCGACCAGGTGACCCGGTTGACCTCGTTCTCCAGAAGCTCCTGGCGGCCCGAGACCGGTGTCGGCTCCAGGTCGGTGCGGGCCGCCAGGTCGGCGAGCCCGGCCAGGTCGGTGTCGGGCTGCCGGATTCTCTGGCCCAGAGGGCCGTCCCAGGCGGCGTAGCGCGCGTCCCTGGCGCCGGAGAGCGTGCCGTCGGCGATCAGCGCCTCGGCCACGAGCAGCGCCTGCGCGAGCGTGTCGACCGCGCCGACGTGCGCGTGGAAGAGGTCGGCGCGGTCCATGCTCTGGCGCCGCAGCTTGGTGTCGAAGTTGAACCCGCCGTCGGTGAAACCGCCGCCGCGCAGGATCTCGAACAGGACGAGCGACAGCTCCTCCACGGAGTTCGGGAACTGGTCGGTGTCCCAGCCGTTCTGCGGGTCGCCGCGGTTGGCGTCGATGCTGCCGAAGATGCCGTGGTCGACCGCGTAGGCCACCTCGTGGTGGAACGAGTGCCCCGCGAGCGTCGCGTGGTTGCCCTCGATGTTGACCTTGAACTCGTCGGCCAGCCCGTACCGCTCCAGGAAGCCGAGCACCGCGGCGCAGTCGTAGTCGTACTGGTGCTTCGTCGGCTCCTGGGGCTTCGGCTCGAGCAGCAGGGTGCCGGCGAAGCCGATGCTGCGCTTGTGACCGGCGACGAGCTCGAGGAAGCGCGCGAGCTGGTCGGCCTCCTGCCGCAGGCGGGTGTTCAGCAGCGTCTCGTAGCCCTCCCGACCACCCCACAGCACGTAGTTGGCGCCGCCGAGCCGGTAGGTGGCCTCCAGCGCGTCCCGCACCTGGGCCGCCGCGTGGACGAACACCTCGGGGTCGGGGTTGGTCGCCGCGCCGGCGGCGTAGCGCGGGTGCGCGAACAGGTTGGCCGTCCCCCACAGCAGGCGGACTCCGGTCTCGTCCATCTTCTGTGCGGCGCGGTCGACGAGCCGGTCGAGGTTGGCCTTCGACTTCCTGAGGGTCGCACCGGGCGGGGCCATGTCGAGGTCGTGGAAGCAGAAAAACGGGGTCCCGAGCTTCGCGAAGAACTCGAACGCCGCGTCCTGCTTCTCCAGGGCCGCCTCCATGGGGTCCCGGCCGGCGTCCAGCCAGGGCCGGTCGAACGTCCCGGCACCGAAGACGTCGCTGCCGCCCCAGTTGAAGCTGTGCCAGTAGCAGACGGCGAGCCGGAGCTGGTCCTCCATGCGCTTGCCGGCGACCAGGCGGTCGGGGTCGTAGACCCGGTAGGCGAGGCCCCCGGAGCCCTCCCCGCCCGCAAAGCGGACGGGCTCCGGCACGTCGTCGAAGAAGTCGGTCATGGTGCCTGCGCTCCTCAGCTGCGATACGCCTCGCGACCGACGCCCTGGACGGGGATGCCCTGCGCGGCCAGGACCTCGTGCTGCAGCGCGTACATCGAGGCCGCCGCCCGATCGATGTGGCGGGTGAAGGCGATCGAGCCGGCCAGGATCGGCTGCAGGAGGCTAGCGTCCTGCACGCGCGCCGCAGGATACTCGTGCTCGACGATCAGCGGGATCGTGGCCACGTCGAAATCGAGCAGCTCCCGCGCCGCGAGCTGGTGGTCCAGCCAGTCGACGGTGCGGTTCTGCAGGTAGGCGAGGGGATCGTGGCGCGCGGTGCCGGGCAGCTCGTGCTCGCACAGCACGGTCTGCTTGGCCCAGGCGTTCGCGAGGTCGGCGGGGTTGCCCGACACCTCGCCGTCGACCCAGTCGCCGCGTTGCACCGTCTGGCCGCCGTAGCCCCAGCCGGCGATGCCCTTGGCGTCGATGACCTGCCCCTTGACGTGCATCCCACCGATCAGGAACCCGTACCCGGCGTCGGCGAGGTAGGCGAACATCGAGCGGGTGTCCTGGCCCATGAGGATCGAGTGCGACGGGTCGTAGTGGATCCGGAACTGGTCTCCGACGCCGTGCTGCTCGCAGATCTGGTGCAGCGCGATCCACATGGCCGGGGTGTAGGCGATGTTGTTGTGGAAGTTGTCGCCGGGTGTCCACCCGGGCATCGGGCACTGCTCGACGCGGTAGGCCAGCCCACGGTCCTTCGCCGCCTGGAGCAGCGGCACGAAGCTGTCCTCGAAGTCGATCAGGTTCTGGTCCATCGACTTCGCCTGGTTGCGTCCGACGAAGCCGGTCACGGCGGGCACGCCGAGCAGCACGGCGGTGTCCATGACGCGGAGCATGAAGTCGTGCTTCTTCCGCCGGATCGCCGGGTCGGAGTGCAGCATGTCGTCGAAGTAGGCGACGTCGGCGATGGCGACGCCGGTGTCGTCGATCGCCACCTGCACCCGCTTCGCGCGCTCCTCGGTGAACGGCTCGCGCAGATCGAGGGTGTTCGCCACCGGGTCGAGCATCGCCTCGGCCGGCACGTCGGCCACCGACGGGTGCAGTGCCGCCGACAGCTCGATGCAGTCGGCGCCGAGGTCCCGCGCGAAGTCCAGCCACTCCTCGACGGCCAGGTCGGGGTCGGCGTCGCGGGCCTCGCGCGGGGTGAGCTCCTGCAGGGCCGCGGTGAGCACGCCCACGGGCATGAAGGTCGGGTCGAACTGCTTGATCTCGCTCATGTGGGCCTCCTTGTGAGGGTGCTACAGGTCGGCGATGTCCACCGGCGCGCGGCCGCGCGCCGACTCGATCGCGGCGTGGAGGACGCGCTGGGTCGCCAGGGCGTCGGCGAAGTCGGGGAGCGGGACCAACGGCTCCCCTCCACCGATGACCGTGAGGATGTCGCTGGCCTGGTTGACGAAACTGTGCTCGTAGCCGAGCCCGTGACTGTCGGGCCACCAGGCGTCGGCGTAGGGGTGGCCGTCGCCGCCGCGGGTCACGTCGATAGTGGTCCAGCCCTGGACCCGCGCGTCGCCGTCGAGGCTGTAGAAGCCAAGCTCGTTCATCCGCTCGAAGTCGAACCGCAGCGCACCCCGGTCGCCGTGGATCTCGAAGCGGTTGGCGTTGTGGTACCCGGTTGCCAGGCGCGTCGACTCGAAGCTGGCCAGACCGCCGCCGCTCAGGCGGCCGAGGAACAGCACCGCGTCGTCGACCGTGCTCGGCGCCTTCACCGCTCCGGTGGCCGCCCCCGCTCCGGCGATCTCCCCGCCGGCAGCGCCGTCCAGCACTGCCCGTTCCTCGATGAACGTGTGCTCGATCGCGCCCTCGACCGTGACGATCTCCTCGCCGGTCACGAACCGCACCGCGTCGACGATGTGGGCGTTCAGGTCGCCGTGCGCCCCGGAACCCGCGATGTCGCCCTGGAAGCGCCACAGCAGCGGGGTGTCGGGGCCGCCCCAGCTCTGGAGGTAGGCGGCGCGCACGTGATAGATGCGACCGACGGCACCGGATGCGACCAGCTGGTGCGCGAGCGCGACGGCCGGGACGCGGCGGTAGTTGAACCAGACGAAGGTCTTGGTGCTCGAACGCCCTGCGGCGGCCGCCATCGCCTCGGCGTCGGCGAGGGTGCCGGCGAGCGGCTTCTCGCACGCGACGTGCTTGCCGGCCTCGAGCGCCGCGACGGCCTGCTCGGCGTGCACGTCGTTCGGTGTGCCGATGTCGACCAGATCGATCTCCTCGGCGGTCACCGCCGCACGCCAGTCCGTGGTCGTGTTCTGCCACCCCCAGGTGCCGGCGAACTCCTCCAGCTCCCCCGCGTTGCGCGCCACGACGGTGTGCATGACCGGCAGGGGGCGCACCGGGAAGAACTTGCCCACCTTGAGCCACGCGTTCGAGTGCGCTCGGCCCATGAACTTCGAGCCCAGGAGCGCGACGTTGAGGTGATCCGTCATGGCGAGGTCCTGTTCTGCGACTCATCGTGGACCAGCAGGCCGCCCGGGTCCACGGCCGCGCCCACGCCGAGGTAGCGACGTTGCAGGTCGGGACTGGCGACCAGGTCGGTGGCCGTGGACTCGGCTTGGATCCGGCCGGTGACCATCACGAGCTGGCGCTCGGCCATCGCGGTGGCGGCGCGCAGGTTCTGCTCAACGACCAGGACGGCCACGCCCTCGGCCACGAGCCGGTGCACTGCCTCGACCAGGATGTCCACGATCGTGGGCGCGAGGCCCTCGGACGGCTCGTCCATCAGCAGCAGCGACCCGTTGAGCAGCAGCGCGCGTCCGACGGCCAGCATCTGCTGCTCTCCCCCCGACAGCTCGGCGCCCCCGTTCCGGCGGCGCTGGCCGAGACGCGGGAACAGCTCGTAGACCGCCGCGGGTGTCCACCGCTTGCCGCGCGTGCCCTTCGCAAGCATCTGCAGATGCTCGTCCACCGTCAGGGACGGGAACAGCCTGCGCCCCTGAGGCACGTAGGCGATGCCGCTGCGCGCGATGCGCTCCGGCGACTTCCGGTCGATCCGCTCCCCGCGGAAGACGACCTCGCCCGCGGACGGCTTCACCAGCCCCATGAGCGTGGCGCAGAGGGTGGTCTTGCCCATGCCGTTGCGGCCGATGATCCCGACCGCCTCGACGCCCATGGCGAATCCCACCTCGTCGAGCACCTGCGAGGCGCCGTAGCCCGCGCAGAGCCCGTTGACCTCCAGGAGCGCGTCCGTCATCAGGCTGCCCCGGTGCCGAGGTAGATCTCGTGGACCAGCGGATTGTGCTGGACCTCCTCGGGGGTCCCCGAGGCGATGGTGGTGCCGTCGAACATGACCACGACCCGCCGGGCGACGGCGAACGCCACGTCCATGTCGTGCTCGATCAGCAGCAGCGTGGCATTGACGGCGAGCTCGTCGAGCAGTTCGGTGAGCCGCTCCCGCTCCCCGCGCGACAGGCCCGAGGCCGGCTCGTCGAGCAGCATGACGTCCGGGTCGGTGACCACCGCCATGCCGAGCTCCAACTGGCGCTTCTGCCCGTGGGAGAGGGCGCCGACGAGGGTGTCGAGCTGGCGGCCGAGCCACACGGCCTCGGCGGCCTCGACCGCCCGGTCGCGCCAGCTGCGATCGGTCGCCGTGCGCAGCAGGGAACGGTGCCGGCCGCGCTTGCCGACGACGGCGAGGTAGAGGTTGTCGCCCACCGTCAGTCCCGGGAACGAGCGGGCCTTCTGGTATGTGCGGGCGACGCCGAGGCGCGGCCGGTGCCGGGAGGGCAGGAGCGTGCAGTCGACGCCCTTGATGGCGACCGACCCCTGGGTCGGTCTGAGGTCGCCGGCGATGACGTTGAAAAGGGTCGTCTTGCCGGCGCCGTTGGGGCCGAGGATCGCCAGCCGCTCACCCTGGACGACATCGAGGTCGATGCCGTCCAGGGCGAGCAGACCACCGAACCGCATCACGACGGAGCGCACCCGCAGCACGGGGGCGTGCGGATCCTCCGCCGCGGCGGTCAGGTTCGCGGTCATGGCCGGCGCTCCTGGTTGCTAGCCCTGCGGGACGCCGTCGACGACGGGGATGGCGTTGCCCTCCCACGGCAGGTCCCGCTCCTCGCACGGCGGGAAGTCCCGGCCCGGCGGCGGCGTGGAGTCGCTGAACGTGCCGCCGAAGGACTGGTCGACCTGCGGGATGATCGCGACGGTCTCCTGGACCACCTCGTCGGTCTCCTCGTCGAGCACCAGCCGGGAGATCCCCAAGTCGACGATGCCGCTGCGGTTCTCGTCCAGGCTGATCTGACCGTAGGGCAGATCCAGCGTGAGCTCGGACAACGCCGCCTGCAGGGCCTCTTGGCCTCCGGAGATGTCCCCGTCCACGGCCTCGAGCCCGCGGACGAGCGCGACGCCGGCGGAGTAGTAGCCGTAGAAGAACCCGAAGGCGGCCGCGATCGACGGGTCACCGGGTTCGTTGCCGGTGAGTGCGCCGGGCAGGGACTCCCACGTCTCGTCGGCGCTGGCGAGGTACTCCTCGATCTCGGGTGTCTGGACGTCGCCGGGCAGCGTGGCGAAGCCACCGACGTACGCCCCGGCGATGCCGGGGCCGAGCGCCGAGGCGAGGTCGGGGTTGAAGAACAGATTGCCGGCGTGCTGGTCGCCGGTCAGGTCGCCCTTGGAGTTCACGAACGCCTCGAGCGCGGCCTGCGTGCCGGTGCCGCCGACCACCCAGAAGTAGCCGTCCACCTCGTCGGGGTTCGGCAGCTGCTGGACGAAGGAGGAGTAGTCGGTGGTCCCGAGCGGCGGGAACACGCGCGTGACGACCTCGCCGCCGACGCCGCAGAAGTCGGCGATGAAGCCGGCGGCGGAGGTGTGGCCGAAGCTGTAGTCGTCGGCGATCACCGCCACCGTGTCCCAGCCCTCCTGGTTGTGGAGGATGTCACCCAGACCGGCGTTCCAGATGGCGCCGTCGCCGTGGAACCGGAAGTAGTTCGGGGCCTGCACCTCGAGCGTGGGCTCCTGGGAGCCGGCGATGCCGCTGAGGAACGTGATCTCCGGGTTCGCACTGGCGTACTCGGCGACGGCGATGCCCTCGTCGCCCGACAGCGGGCCGATGACGACGTTGGCGTCGAGCTGCTCGACCAGCCTGCGCACCTCTCGGATGATGGTGTCGGGGGTGTCGTCACCGCAGCCGATGCCGACCACCTCGATCGGCGTCCCCGCCACGGACGCGTCGCTGAAGCCGTCGAGCGCGCTCGTGGGGGAGTTCGTCGTCGCGCCTGCCTGGGTGACCATCGCGAGCACGACGCCGCCGACCACGTCTTCGTGGAAGCCGCCGAACGGACCTTCGCACTCGCCGAGGATCCCGAGCCGCACGCCGTCGTCGCCCGCGGCGGTGTCGCCGTCCTCTCCGGTGTCGGTGGGCTCGGCCGCGTCGGTGGGCTCGGCCGCGTCGGTCGGCTCGGCGGTGTCGGTGGGCTCGGCCGCGTCGGTCGGCTCGGCGGTGTCGTCGGTCGTCGCGGCCCCGGTGCCGCTCTCGGTCGTGTCGGCCCCGCCGCATGCGGCCGCCAACAGCACGAGGATCGAAAGCATGCTGGCCACCACGAGCGACCTGGAGGCTGTGCGTCTGCTGGTCATTCGACTGTTCCCTTCGTCGTTGGCGTCGCGGGCGACGGTTCGCCCGTTCCGGTCGTGCGGGCAGGTTCCCGGTCGGGCTGCTCGGTGCGTTCGCCGGCCGTCCCGGCGGCCGCCGACGGTCCGCTCGGCGACCGGCGACCGGTGCGGCGCAGCGAGCCGCCCGCCTTCGCCGCGATCCCGGCGAGGCCCTCCGGGGACAGCACCATGATCACGAGCACCAGGACACCGATGACGGTGTTGAAGCGGTCCTCACGGATGCCGATGCGATCGACGAGCGGCAGCTGGCGCATGTAGTTGTTGGCGAGGAGATAGACGAACGCGCCGAGCCATGCGCCCTCAAAGTACGAGATCCCGCCGATCACGGCGATGATCAACAGGACCAGGGTCGGGCCGATCGAGACCGACGCAGGGTCGATCTGCCCGTTCCACCACACGTTGAGCAGCCCCGCGACCGCGGCGACGAACGCTGCCGCGGTGAACGCGAGCGTTCGGTGCAGGGGGACGTTGAACCCGAGCGAGGCCATGCGGACGGGGTCGTCGCGGATGCCCTGGAGCGCCAGACCGAAGGGCGTGCCGCCGATGGCGCGGAAGCCGGCGTAGGCCAGGGCGGAGAGCACCACGCCGGCGTAGTACAGCCGCACCGGCTCGCTGAAGAGGTCCGGCGGGGCGATGCTCGTGACGCCTCCGGGCCCTGAGATCGTGATCACCTGGGCGAAGAAGAAGAACCCGATCACGCCGTAGACCAGGGTGAGCATCAGGAAGTAGATGCCGGTCGTGCGGCTCGCGATCGCGCCCAGCAGGAGCGCGACGGCGGTCGCGACCCCGAGTGCGAAGACGACCGCCACCCACGGGTCCCAGCCAAGGTTGAGGCCCCGGGCGCCGGACTCCAGCGCGGCGTTGCCGTACATGAAGCCGGCGATGCCGAAGAAGAGCAGCTGGGCCAGCGAGATCATCCCGCCGTACTTGGCGAGGAAGACGATCGTCGCCGCAGCCAGACCGAGCATCATCGTCCGCGTCATCACGAAGTCGACGAAGTAGCTCGAGCTCACCGCGGGGAGCGCGAGCAGCAGCACGAGCAGCCCGACGAAGGCGACGGTGCCGCCAGGCGCAAGCCGCCGGCTCATGCCGGCCGTCCGAACAAGCCGTACGGCCGCGCGGCGAGGACGAGGGCGAGGAGGACGAACGTGAAGATGATGGAGTAGAAGGTGTACCGGCTCGGGAGGTAGCTCGGCGAGAACGCGATCACCATCCCGTACAGCACCGACCCGGCGACGGCGCCCTTGATGGATCCGAGCCCCCCGATGATCACGACGATGAGGGAGTTCAGCAGCCAGCTGCCGTCGGAGCCGGTGGCGGCGCCGGCGAAGGACGCGCCCATCACCCCGCCCATCCCGGCCAGGAAGGAGCCGACGAAGAAGGTCACCGCGAACACGAGAGTCACGTTGATCCCGAGGGCGCGAACCATCTCCTCGTCATCGACGCCCGCCCGGATGACCATGCCCATGCGGGTCCTGGACAGCCACAGCCACAGCAGGGCGCCGACGACGAGGGCGACGCCGAGCATGAACAGCCGGCTGGTCGCGTAGCGCTGGCCGAGGATGGTGAGGAAGTGGGTCACGTCGCCGGGCCACACCATCGTCACGGCGAGCCCGCCGAACTCGCGCAGCATCTGGTCGGCCAACACGATCGAGATCGCCAGCGTGATGAGCGCCTGGCGGAGCTCCTGACCCTGGTTCCAGCGCAGGAACACCTGCTGCATCACCACGCCGAACACGGCTGCGACCGCCGCGCCGACGAGCAGCGGCACGATCCAGTCGAGGACGGTGACGTCGGTCGGTGCGATGTTGCGGGACCTGCCGACCATCGTCTGCTGGAGCCGGATCGCGATGTAGCCGGACAGCAGGAACAGCGAGCCGTGCGCCATGTTGACGGTGCGCATCAGCCCGAAGATCAGCGTGAACCCCGATGCCACGACGAAGAGCAGCCCGGCGAAGGTCAACCCGTCGAGCACGGTGACGGCGAACCTGCCGGGGTCGACGATCGCGGGCCCCGCAGGAGTGTCGCGGGCGAAGAACAGCACCCAGGCCGCAGCCAGCAGCAGGATCAGCCGCAGGCCCCAAACCGGCAGTCGACGCAGCACACCGGACCGCTGCCCCGTCGCCGGATCCTGCCCGGCGCGGCGCTCGGTCTCGGCGTGTGCACTCATGCGTCTCCCTCGCACGACCCGTCAGCGCCGTTGCATCCCACCAGCATCGCAAGCCTGCCGGGACCGCACTGCCCGCCCCGGTACGTTACAGGATCCCGGCCAGGATTCAAGGCTGGATACATCATCGCGAGACGCGCGATCTGCAGCGGAACGGCATTGACAGGCCCGCAAGGCCGGGCGTAGCCTCCGGCCCGTATACAGGCTTGGATACAGAGCAGTGTGCCGCACCTCCACCGGTGGCGGCAGAACAGGGTCCTGCGTGAAGCCAGGCAGCGGAACGTCGCGGAGCGGCACCTCGCCTCAGCGCGGCCCGACGAGGTCCTACCTGCTGGGCCAGCTCGCCCGCGACCTCGGCGCCGTCGTCGGCCGCGACCACGTCAGCGCGGACCCGGTCGCGCTCGCCGAACAGTCCGCCGACTGGTCCTGGATGGCGCAGTTCCTGCGGTCGCGCGACCTGCCGCTGCCGACGGCCGACCTGGTCGTGCGGCCCGACTCGACCTCCGAGGTCGAGGGAATCGTGCGGATCGCCTCGGAGTACCGCGCACCGGTGGTCCCCCGGGGCGGGGGCTCCGGGACCCAGGGGGGGACCTTCGCGCTCCATGGCGGGATCGCCGTCGACCTGACGCGCATGAACCGCATCGTCGACGTCGACGAGACGAGCCTGGTCGTCACCGTGCAGGCGGGCATCGACGGCTCCGTCCTTGAGTCCGAGCTCAACACGCTCGGCCTGACGCTGGCGCACTACCCGGGCTCGCACCACTTCGGCGCGACCATCGGCGGCAGCCTCGCCGCCCGCGGCTCCGGGGTCGTGTCGACGAAGTACGGCAAGGCGGAGGACATGGCGCTGCAACTCGAGGCCGTGGTGCCGCCCGGCCGCCGCGTCTCGACGCTGCCGATCCCCAACCATGCGGCCGGACCGGACCTGCTCCAGACCTTCATCGGTTCGGAGGGGACGCTCGGGATCATCACCGAGGCCACGATGCGCCTCGACCCGCTGCCGGAGGCCCGGCGGTTCCTGTCCTTTACCTTCGCCGACATCGACACGGGCATCGAGGCCGGTCGCCGGATCATGACGAGCCGGATCGTGCCGGCGGTCATGCGACTCTACGACGAGGCTGACAGCGCGAGGCTCACGTCGATGCTCGACCTGGGGGCCAGCGGCGTCCTGCTCATCATCGTGCTGGACGGCACCGATGCATCGACGGCGCTCGAGCAGCGAGCGATCGAAGCGGTCTGCGACGGCAAGGGCGGGGTCGGCCTGGGCAGCGGGCCGGCCGAGACCTGGTGGGACGGCAAGTACGAGCCCTTCAGCAAGCACAACGCCCCCGCTCCTCCGACGGTCTTCGGCACGACCGACACCTGCGCGCGGTTCGTGGATCTCCAGGGTCTCTACCGGGCCAAGAAGCGCGCCATCGAGGAGGGGTTCGCGGAGTACGGCGCCCGCTACACGGCGCACTTCTCCCACTGGTACCCGTGGGGCGCGATGATCTACGACCGCTTCTACGTCGACGGCGGCCCCGACGACCCCGACGAGGCCCTCGCGCTCCACGACCGCCTGTGGGACGCGGCCGTCACCGCGTCGCTGGCCAACGGCGGCATCATCAACGACCACCACGGGGTCGGGCTCAAGCTCGGACGATTCATGCGGCCGCAGTACGGCGAGGCGTTCGACCTGATGGTGGCCATCAAGAACGCGTGGGATCCCGACGGGATCATGAACCCGGGCAAGCTGGGCTTCGGTGCCCCCCGGTCGGGCTGGCAGCGGTAAACCAAACGAAGAACAAGGAGCCGGAGAATGCACCTGTCGATGCACAACTGGATGCGGGCCGAGCCCCTCGAGGTGACGCTCGCCAGGCTGGCGAAGTACGGCTACGAGAGCATCGAGATCAGCGGCGAACCCGATCAGTACAAGCCGGACGAGGTGCGGCCGCTGCTGAAGAAGTACGGCCTGAGGTGCTGGGGGTCGGTGACCCTGATGCTCGGCGAGCGCAACCTCGTCGCCGGCGACGCCGGCAACCGTGCGATGTCGGTGCAGTACACCAAGGACTGCATCGACCTCGTCGAGGCGCTCGACGGCCACGAGATGACGATCGTGCCCGCCACCGTCGGGAAGATCACCCCCGACTCGACGCCCGAGCAGGAGTGGGAATGGGCCGTCGCGGGCCTGCAGGAGATCTACGAGCACTCGCAGAAGGCCGGGGTCAAGCTGGCCATCGAGCCGCTCAACCGGTTCGAGACGTACTTCATCAACCGGGGCGCGCAGGCGATGGCGCTCGCCGAGGCGGTCGGTGAGGACTGCGGGGTGTGCCTCGACGCCTTCCACATCAACATCGAGGAAGCCGACCTGTACCAGGCGATCCTCGACTGCGGCCCCCGCCTGACCGACTTCCACGCCGCGGAGAACAACCGCATGCCCGCAGGGATGGGCGACTACGACTGGAAGAAGGTCATCGACACCCTCAAGCAGGCCGGCTACGACGGCGCCCTGACCGCGGAGTTCGTCGCTCCCATCGACCGCACCCCTGCCAACCCCTTCCCGAACGCGCTCGAGACCAAGCCCGTGGACATCAGCGACGAGCAGCGCAAGTTCATCGAGGACCACGGATCGAGCACCCTCAGCGAGGAGTTCTACGACTGGTTGACCCAGAAGCACGCCGAGGCTCTCCTGCCGCTGATCTGACGCCAGCCGCCCGCGCCGGGCGGTCCCCACCCGAAGGACGCCATGAACGCGACCGTCGCCGTCCTCGCCACGCTGGACACCAAGGGTCCCGAGGCGGCGTACCTGCGGGACCGGATCCGCGAGCGCGGGCTGACGCCGCTGGTCGTGGACTGCGGCATCCTGGGGGCACCGCTCGACATCGAGCCGGACGTGTCGAGCGAGGACGTCGCGCGCCACTCGGGCGCGACGCTCGCGGATCTGCGGGCCGCCGGCACCCGCGGGCGCGCGGTCGCGGCCATGCGCGTCATGCTCGGCGATCTCGTCGAGCACCTCCACGCCCAGGGCGGGATCGCGGGCGCCATCGGCATCGGCGGCGCCGAGGGCGCGGTCATGACCGCGAGCGCCCTGATGCGGTTGCCCGTGGGTGTGCCGAAGATCGTCATCTCCCCGATCGCGTCCGGCCGCCACGAGTTCGGGCCGCTCGTCGGCACGCGCGACATGATGGTCGTGCACTCGGTGGTCGACATCCTGGGTCTCAACGCCATCGCCTGCACCGTCTTCGACAACGCCGTCGCCGCGATGGCCGGCATGGTCGAGCACCGGGGGGGCCGCAAGATCCACGAGCCCGGCGCGGCCGACCGCACCGTCGCCGTGACGATGCTCGGCAACACCACCCGCGCGGTCATGGCCGTCAAGTCCTGCCTCGAGGCGGCGGGCCTGGAGGCGATCGTCTTCCACTCCAACGGTGTCGGCGGCCGCGCGATGGAGGAGCTGGCGCGCGAGGGCCACTTCCGGGGCGTCATCGACTTCACCACCAACGAGGTCACCGACCCGCTGGTCGGAGGCATCCACGACGGCGGCCCCGACCGGCTGCGGACGGTCGGGGAGCTCGGCCTTCCCCAGGTCGTCGTCCCGGGCTGCATCGACTTCTCCGTCTTCGAGCCGTCCCAGATCCCGCAGGCGCTGCGGGACCGGCCCACGTACGACCACAATCCGGAGTTCACGCTGGTGCGGACCTCGGCGCGCGAGATGCTGCTCATCGCCGAGATTTTCGCCGAGCGGCTCGCGGCGGCACGCGGCCCGGTCCAGGTGGCCATCCCGACCCAAGGGCTCTCCATCCCGAACCAGCCCGACGGCCCCTTCTGGGACCCGGAGGCGGACGCCGGCTTCAGGCGTGCGCTCACGGATCGGCTGCGTCCGGACATCCCGATCCACACGTACCCCCACCACGTCAACGACCCCGAGTTCGGCCGCACGGTGGCCGGGCTCTTCATCGCGATGCTCCAGGAGGCCGACCAATGACCAGCTCGACCGTCGCCCGCGCCGTCCCGCACCTCACGAGCGGAGACGAGCAGTTCCGATCAAAGTTCCGTTCGTGGGGCCTCGCCGACCTCTCCTACGTCGACATCCGGGAGTACCTGGAGGTCAAGGACGTCGTGCTGGTCCCCATGGCGAGCACGGAGCAGCACGGACCCCACCTGCCGCTCTACACCGACACGATCACCGCCGTGGAGATCAGCGCGCGGATCTCGGAGGCCATCGGGGTCCTGCACACGCCGCCGCTGTGGGCCGGCTACTCGCCGCAGCACATGTCCGGGCCCGGCGAGGGTCGTGGCACCATCACGCTGCGCGCGAGCACGTTGACGAACCTGATGTACGACGTCGCGCGGAGCCTGATCCACCATGGATTCAACCGCATCGTCTTCGTCAACGGGCACGGGTCGAACGTCAAGGTCGTGGACCCGGTCCTGCGACGCCTGCGCTACGAGACCGGAGCGCTGATCGCGTTCGTGAAGCCCTACATGGAACGCTACGTCGGGATCCTCGACGGACTGATGGAGAACCCGCCCGAGGAGACCCCCGGGTGGCACGCCAGCGAGCTGGAGACGTCCCAGGACATGGCGTGGAACGCCGATCTGGTCCGCATGGAGCGGGCGTCCGACACGCGGGCGTCGATCCCGTCCTTCCTCCCGGCTTCCTTCGGGAAGTCCGACGGCGCGCCCGACGTGGAGTTCGAGGGGTACCAGTACTTCAGCTTCCCGATGGATCACCACGAGTTCATCGACAGTGGCACCATCGGCAATCCCATGCGGGCGACGAAAGAGAAGGGCGAGGAGGCGTTCCGGCGCTACTCCGAGCATGTCGCGCGCGGCGTGCTGGAACTGCTCGAGGTCCCCGTCACGGTCCACGACCGGGAGTTCATCGGTCGGGTGATGTGATGCCATCTGCATCAGCCGGGGACAGCGAACCCGGCACGCGCGCCTTCGACAACGGCCAGCCGGCCTCGATGGTCGACGACGTGTACGCCTCGCTGCTCTCGGCCATCGTGGAGGCCCGGCTCGGCGCCGGGACCCCCCTGTCCCAGAACAAGCTCGCCGCCCACCTGGGCGTGAGCCGCACTCCGGTCAGGGAGGCGCTGCTGCGCCTCGAGCGCGACGGCCTGGTGCAGCGCAGCCAGGACATGGGGTTTGTCGTCGCGACGATCACCCCCGACGAGGTGAACGAGGCGTGCGACCTGCTCGAGGTCCTCGACGCCTACGTCTACCTGCGCGCCGCCAAGGCCCTGACGAAGGCGGAGATCGACGACCTCGTCGACCTCGCGTCCGGCCTGGTGCGCAGTGCCGAGGCCGGCGACACCGACGGGTGGAAGGACGCCGACCGCCGGTACCACGCGATCGTCATGGACGCCGCCAGCAACCGCTTCGTCGCCGAGTACCTCCAGCAGGTCCGCCGCCGCGTGCAGCGGTTCTGGCTGCAGAAGCCCGGCTTCGGCGGACGCCTGCGGCTGTGCTCGCAGGATCACGTCGCGCTCGCGCTGGCCATGGCCGACAACGACGAGGCCGTGCTCGCCCGAACCGTGCGGGCGCACATCGAGGGCATGCGCCGCGGCGTGCTCGATCGCATCGAGAGCGCGGCCCCGCTCCTGCCCGACCATGACCCGCTCGCGGCCGTCACCCGGGTCTCGTAGCGGCCCGGACGAACGAAGGATCGTCGGATCGACAGGGCCGGAATGAACCGCGGGTCGTCGGTTGCGCTGTTCGTGACCTGCCTGGCGGACACGCTGTTCCCGGACGTGGGCAGGGCGACGGTGGCCGTCCTCGAGCGGTTGGGCTGCCAGGTCGTGTTCCCCCCGTCGCAGACGTGCTGCGGCCAGGCGCATGTAAACACCGGCTACCAGCGTGACGCGCTGCCGCTGGTGCGGAACTTCGTCGCGACGTTCGAGCGGTACGACGCGGTGGTGGCGCCGTCCGGTTCGTGCGTCGGGTCGGTCCGCCACCAGCACGCAATCGTCGCCGAACGCGCTGGGGACAACGCGTTGGCCGAGCGCGCCCGGGCGGTCGCGTCCCGGACGTTCGAGCTGTCGGAGTACCTGGTCGACCGGTTGGGCGTCACGGACGTGGGCGCGACGTACCCGCACACGGTGACCTACCACCCGACCTGCCACTCGCTGCGGATGCTCGGCGTCGGCGACAAGCCGTTGACGCTGCTCCGCAACGTGCGCGGTCTGACCTTGCTCGCCCTGCCCGCCGCGGAAGAGTGCTGCGGATTCGGCGGCACGTTCGCGATGAAGAACGTGGACACGTCGACCGCGATGCTGGCCGACAAGATCGGCGACGTGCTCGCCACCGGCGCGGAGGTGTGCGCGGCATCGGACAGCTCGTGCCTGATGCACATCGGAGGCGGGCTGTCGCGGCTGCGCACCGGGGTGCGCACCGTGCACCTCGCCGAGATCCTTGCGGCGACGGACGGCGCGGCATGAGCCCCGGCGACCGCCGCCTGCTGCCCGTCCACGCCCCGCGCGGCGTGGGCATGCTCCGCGGGAGCCAGAGCTTCCCAGACGCCGCCCGCACCGCACTCGCCGACACCCAGCTGCGCCGCAACCTCGGGCACGCGACCGCCACGATCCGGGCCAAGCGTGCCGCGGTCGTGGGCGAGGTCGCCGACTGGGAGGAGCTGCGCGAGGCGGGTCGCAGCATCAAGGCCGACACCATGGCCCGCCTGGACGACCTGCTGATCCAGCTCGAGGAGCGGGTCGTCGCCGCCGGCGGGGTCGTGCACTGGGCACGGGACGCGGACGAGGCCAACAGCATCGTCACCCGGCTGGTACGGGCGGCCGGCGCGGACGAGGTCGTCAAGGTCAAGTCGATGGCCACCCAGGAGATCGGCCTCAACGAGGCGCTCGCCGACGCCGGCATCGCCGCGTACGAGACGGACCTGGCCGAGCTCATCATCCAGCTGTCCGGCGACCGGCCGTCCCACATCCTCGTCCCGGCGATCCACAAGAACCGCGCCGAGATCCGGGCGCTGTTCGCCCGCACGCTCCCCGGCGTGGACCCGGACCTCACCGACGATCCGCGCGAGCTCGCCGCCGCGGCCCGCAGCCACCTGCGCCGACGGTTCCTCTCAGCGAAGGTCGCCGTGTCCGGCGCGAACTTCGGGGTCGCCGAGACCGGCACGCTCGCCGTGGTGGAGTCCGAGGGCAACGGGCGCATGTGCCTGACCCTGCCCCGCACGCTGATCACCGTGATGGGCATCGAGAAGGTCGTCCCCACCTTCCGCGACCTCGAGGTGTTCCTGCAGCTGCTGCCGCGCTCCTCCACCGGGGAGCGCATGAACCCCTACACCTCGCTCTGGACCGGGGTGCACGCCGGCGACGGGCCGGAGGCCTTCCACCTGGTCCTGCTCGACAACGGCCGCACCGCCGTGCTGTCCGACGAGGTCGGCCGCGAGACGCTGCACTGCATCCGCTGCTCCGCCTGCCTCAACGTCTGCCCCGTCTACGAGCGGACCGGCGGGCACGCCTACGGTTCCGTCTATCCGGGTCCGATCGGCGCGATCCTCTCGCCGCAGCTCACCGGTGTCGAGGACAACGCGTCGCTGCCGTACGCCTCCACCCTCTGCGGCGCCTGCTACGACGTCTGCCCCGTCAAGATCGACATCCCCTCGATCCTGGTCCACCTGCGTGCGGAACACGTCGAGGCGCAGCGGCGCGAGCGGCGCGTCCCCACGCCGGAAGCCATCTTGATGGCGGCGGCGGCATGGACCCTGGCTGACCCCGGCCGCTGGCAGAACGCGCAGACCGCCATCCGCGCCGGACGGGCGCTCGGGCGCCGGCGCGACAAGGACGCCGGCCGCATCCGTGCGCTCCCCGGACCGCTCGCCGCCTGGACCGCGGCCCGCGACGCGCCCCGCCCTCCCGCGGAGACCTTCCGCCAATGGTGGGCCCGCACACGCGGAGGTGCGTCGTGAGCTCCCGCGACGTCGTGCTGGCCCGCATCCGGTCGGCGCTCGGGCCGGTCGCTCCCGTCCCCACCGTCCGCGCCTACCGCCGCGACAGCGACCTCGACGAGGTCGCCGTGGTCGAGCGCTTCGCCGAGCGGGTGGACGACTACCGCGCCACCGTCCACCGCGCCGACCCAGGCGGAGTCGCCGCCACGATCGCCGCGATCCTGGTCGCCGCTGGCGCGCGGTCGGTCGTGGTCCCGGAGGGGTTCCCGGAGCGCTGGCTCGCCGCCCTC
The DNA here is from genome assembly GCA_013696915.1 of Euzebyaceae bacterium. Lineage (GTDB taxonomy): Bacteria > Actinomycetota > Nitriliruptoria > Euzebyales > Egibacteraceae > JACCXR01. The sequence goes on along the minus strand of JACCXR010000189.1, from coordinate 1,894 downwards.
GGGGACGATGTCGCCGTGGCCTGCGACGGTGGCGACCTCCCCACGGACGAACTCGACCGCGCCGCTGCGGTCGTGACCGGGTGCGCGATCGCCATCGCCGAGACCGGGACGATCGTGCTCGACGGCAGCGCAGACCAGGGCCGGCGTGCCATCACCCTCGTCCCCGACCACCACGTCTGCGTGGTCGCGGCCGACCGCATCGTCGCCACCGTGCCCGAAGCCATCGCGCTCCTCGACCCGACCAGACCGCTCACGATGATCAGCGGGCCCTCCGCGACCAGCGACATCGAACTCGACCGCGTCGAAGGGGTCCACGGCCCCCGCACGCTTGACGTCGTCATCGTCGGCGCCTGATCCGGGCGTTGACGCCGCGGGGCGCTCTTCGGCCGGACCTCAGTCGCCCAGCCAGCGCCCGCCCTCCATCAGGTCGCGACCCTGCAGTTCGTTCTCCTCGCGCCACGCCTGGATCCGTTCCGGCGTGACCAGGACCGCCGCGTCCGCCCAGCTGCGCGGGTCGCTTCCCAGCTTGTGCGCGTAGGCCTCCCAGATCGCTTCGTCCACGTCACCGGGTTCGAGCACGGTGGCGCGGCCGTGCACGATGACCACGTCGCGCGTCGATCCGACCCCCACCCGCACCACCGGCTGGGCGAGGAGGTCCTTGACGACCCGGCTGTCGCGGTCCGTCGCCAGGACCAGCGCGTCGGCGGTCCACAGGAACGACAGCGGGATCATCCACGGCCCCTGCGGCCCGGCCGTGGCGACCCAGCAGTCGCGATCCTCGGCCAGGCGCGCACGGCTGTCCGCGAGACGGGTGCGGAGGTTCCGTGGGGGCGGCACGGACATGCCCGCATTCAATCACCGACGGCGGAGCGGCGACGCCTGCGTCCCCAGTTGCTCCCGTCATGTCGTACCACTGGGTGGCGGTACCGTTGCGGGCATGGAGATCCCCAGCGCAATCGACCGCATCATCGAGCTGCTGGACAGCTCCAAGCTGGAGACGGTCAACACCTCGATGCGCATCCCCAACGCGCTTATTGGAGAGGCGGCGACGCTCGCCGTCGACGAGCTGGGGGCCGCCGCATCGACGACAGCGCTCACCACCGCCGCGTTGCGGGCGACGCTGGAGGCTCTTGTGATGCAGGCAGCCCTCGAGCACCACTACGAGCAGCACCCGGCAACGCGGCGGCCATCGCTCGCGGACCTCGCGATAGCCGCGGCTGAGCTCGACGGCCACCCCCTCGCCGGCGAACCGGAGCGCCTTCGTCGCGCCGCCGCCGAGATCGTGCAGCGACATCCCCACGCCGACGACGACGATGTGCTGCTGTGGGCGGAAGCACAGTCGTTCGCCTCGGCATGAGCCACTTGGTCCTGCTCGACAACGAGGCCGTCCAGGCGCGGCAGACGACCAGCTCACCGTCATCACCAGCGACCCCGACGACATGCGGTCAGTGGCCGCTCCCAGGAACATCACCACCGTCGCGATCTGAGGCGCTCCCGTTCTCTCCGGCGACCGCCATGGGAGGCGTCGGGCCTCCGGTTCATGGTGTTGCCCCACGCCGCATCTCGAAGGTCGCCGGCTCATCGCCAATTCGCCTGACAACCGCGTAACGTGTACATAAGCGCGTACATCCTTGTTGGGAGGTTCGATGCGCCGCCACTCGGCCTACGAGCGCTGACGACCCGCGACGCCCGCGAGCAGCTTTCGCGTCTCCTCCGCGGGTTCGAAGACGGCACCGACGAGACGCCGGTCCACTTCTACGGCCCGCATCGCCGGCCCGTCGGCGCGGTCGTGTCGGCCGACCTCGCGACCGAGATGCTGGCGATCATGGACGACGTCGCGATCGCCGCCGAGGTCCTCGAGCGCACGGCGTCAGACGATGTGGTCAATGGGTCG
>JACCXR010000178.1 GCA_013696915.1 Euzebyaceae bacterium | reverse complement strand
GTCCGCGAAGCTTCGGCCCGCCTCGGGGACGAACCGCCACCCGTGGCTCGTCGGGTGGAGCCGGAGGGCGAGGATGCCGAAGGTGGACGTGTTGCGCTTCTGGGAGTTGGCCGCCACGGTCCCGAGGAGGTGGAGGTCCCTGCCGCCGGTGCCGACCGTGACCGCCCTCGGCCACGTCCGTTGACCGGCCACCGGGACCCGCAACGTTGACGACCGTCCGGACGAGTCCCACCAGGGTATGGACGCAGCGGCGCGGCGGGTGTCACCTACGCCGTCGCGGCGGGCAACGACAACCGCAATGCGTGCGACTACTCCCCGGCCCGAGTCGCCGCCGCGCTGACCGTCGGCGCCACCACGTCGTCGGACGCGCGGTCGTCGTTCTCCAACTACGGCACCTGCCTGGACATCTTCGCGCCCGGCTCGGGTATCACCTCCGCGTGGCACACGAGCAGCACCGCCACGAACACCATCAGCGGCACGTCCATGGCTTCCCCGCACGTCGCCGGCGTCGCCGCCCTGTACCTGCAGGGCAACGGGTCCGCGTCGCCCGCCACGTGCGCGGCGCGATCGTCGACAGCGCCACGACCGGCGTGCTGGGCAGCATCGGCAGCGGGTCGCCGAACCGGCTGGTCTACTCGCTGCTCGGCGCCTCGCCAGGCCCCACGCCGGCGTGCGCCTATGCCGAGTCCTACTCGGGGTCGCTGAACGGCGCCGGCGACTACGACTACCACCCGAACGGCACGTACTTCTCCAGCGGCTCCGGCACGCATCGTGGCTGCCTCATCGGGCCGTCGGGGACCGACTTCGACCTCTATCTGTGGAAGTGGAACGGCTCGTCCTGGCAGACCGTCGTCCGCGGCATCGGCACCGGGTCGGTCGAGGACGTGACGTACTCCGGCACCTCCGGCTACTACACCTGGCGCGTCGAGTCCTACAGCGGCTCGGGCAGCTACACGTTCTCGATGACCCGGCCCTGACGCGCGCTCGCGCCTGGGTCTCGGCGCGGGAGTTACGACCGTCCGGGCGGCCTGCGCGCCTCCGGGATGAGGACGAGGTCCGGGACCGCGATCGAGACGACGGGCTCGTGCGGCTCGACCCGGCGTCGGCCGCGGCGGTCGCGGACCTCGACCGCGCCGGTGCCGGGCTCGAGCAGCCAGATCTCGGGCGTGCCGTGCTCGGCGAGCAGCGCCAGCCGGTCCGAGAGGTAGGGATCCCAGCCATCGGGGTCGGCGACCTCGACGGCGAGGTCCGGCGGGCCCTCGATGCCGCGCTGGCCATGGGCGCCTGGCCGCTGGGTGGACACCGCGAGCCACGGCCACACGACCGTCGCGGCATCCAGTCTGCACGTGGGACCCGACAGCGCGGTCCAGCCGGCGTCGCCGACCTGCTGCGACAGCGCCAGGCCCACCGACGTGCGCAGCAGGTTGCGCTGCAGCGGCTCGCGGTCGGGGAACACGAAGACGCCCCGGTGCAGCTCGTGACGGCGCTTCGCCGTCGGAGACGCGAAGTAGTCCGGGGAGGTCAGTCTGCGCGTCCCCCGCAGCGGGAACCCCCGCACGCCCGTGCCGTCCGGCTCCGGCCGGCCGGTCCAGGGCGCGCCCTCGACCCACTCGGTCGCGAAGACGTCCGGCGGGACCGACTCGTGGGGGAGCGGCCCGGTCGGCACCGCCGGGTCGGGGCGGTCGAGGTCGAGCGAGACGCGGGCCAGCGGCAGCCAGCCCGCACGGCCGTCGTCGGTCTCGCACCACAGCCACAGGCCGTCCTCGTCCAGTGCCCGGACGACATCCCCGGCCGAGGCGACGAGCTCGGTCGTGTCGTAGCCGGCGAGCATCGCGGCCTCGACCGGTTCGGGGTCGGCCGTGCGCCACCGCTCCGCGCCGACGAACCGGTCGGGCACCCAGGCCTCGGCGCCGTCGGCGGTGTGGCACTGCCGGAACGCCGGCCAGTCGTCGAGGTCCCACCGCCCGGCCACGACACGGTCGCCCTCCTCGAGCCGCACGGGCGCGAGCGACGGCGCGTGGTCCGTGACGACGAGCACGGGTCGCCCCCGCTCGGCCGGCTCGGTCTCCACCATCATGAGCCCCTTCCGAGAGGCGCCGGGACGGCCACCCATGTTCGATCCCCCCCTCCGCGCCGTCAACGGGAAAGGGCAGTGGTGAACGGACTCGACGGGCGGCACCGCCTCGCAGCACCGCGGACGGTGCGGCGACCCGTTCCCGGGGGGCGCGTACGCTTGTCCACAGCGAAGGCGATCGTCCCGACCGCGGAGTGCCGCCGATGGCTACCGTCCCCCCCATGCCCTGGCAGCTGGACGTTGAGGACGACGTCGTGCTGCTGGCGCCCGAGGAGGAGGCGGTGCCGGAGCACGACGTTCACCGGGTGCTGGTCGACCTGCTGGCCGCCGGGCTGGTCGCCCTCTTCGCCGACCGCGACGACGTGGCGGTGTTCTGCCGGCTCGCCTGGTTCCCGGACCGCGACGATACCCGCGTCCGCCTGGATCCCGACGTGATGGTGGTGTTCGGACGGCCGCCCGGTCCGCGGAAGAGCTACAAGGCCTGGATGGAGGGCGGCGTCTCACCGGCGGTGCTCGTCGAGGTCTGGTCCGACGACGACACCGACGCAGACTACCGCCGCCGGCTGGGCAGGGCGCGCCGCTACGGCGTCGAGGAGGTCGTCATCGTCGACCCGTTCGCTCCCGGCGGGGTGCGGGTGGACCACCTCCGGGCCGACCCGCAAGAACCGGACCGCTTCCGGGTCGTCGCCACGTCAGCCGGCCCGGACCGTCCGATCGCGATCGCCTCCCTGGGCATCACCGTGGCCGGCGGTGCGGAGCTCGACGTCCGGCACGACGGGCGGCGGTGGCCGACCACCGCCGAGGCGTTCCGCCGTGCGTGGGCCGAGGCGGAGCGTGCGGACCGGGAGGCGGAGCGGGCGGACCGGGAGGCGCAGCGGGCGGACCGGGAGGTGCAGCGGGCGCAGCGGGAGGCGCACCGCGCCGCCCGTCTGGCGGCTCTGCTGCGTGAGGCCGGGCTCGATCCGGACGGGTAACCCCCCAGGTGAGCGCAGGTTCCAGATGGTCCCCCGGGGGTATGACGCCCTCCTCATGAGCGGACGACCTCTAACCCCGTCGAACATCGGGCGCGGCGTCATCGCCGGTTTCGCGGGCACCGCGGTGATGACCACTTTCCAGAAGTTCGTCGAGATGCCGATCACCGGCCGCGGTGACAGCGACGCTCCGGCGAAGTTCGCGCAACGGGTCCTTCGGGCTGACCCGCAAGGTGCCCAGGAACGACGTCGGCTCAACTACGCGACGCACTTCGCGCTGGGCGGGATGTGGGGCGCCGCCTTCGCGATCGCGGGGCGGGCGGGTCTGCACGGCCAGAAGGCGGTCGCGGTCGTCTTCGCCACCGTCTACACCGGAGACGTCCTGCTGAACACCGCGCTCGGCCTCTACGAGCCGTCGAGCTGGTCGAAGAAGGACCTCCTGATCGACGTCGTCGACAAGCTCGTCCAGGCGCAGGCGACCGGCGTGGTCTTCGACCGCATCCGTCGCGCCTGACCGCACGCGGCGCACGTCGGCCGAGCCATGGTCCCGCACCTGCAATGGTGACACCCGTCACGGGTGTCAGGCACGGCCGGTGGAGGGGTACCTCAGGGCAACGCGGCGTCAGCCGGACGCGAGCGCCGCGCGGACGGCGGCCTTCACCTCGGCGGAGATCGCGCCGGTGCCGCCGACGAGGCGGAGGACCGCGATGCCGGGCTGGGTGGCGGCGATCCGGTCGACGACGGGTTGGGAGCCGGCGACCTGGTGGCCGTCGACGAGGAGGAGTTGGCCGCGGCTGGCCGCCACCGCTGGGCCGGCGGCAAGGGCGTCAGGGAAGTTCAGCCCGGTCGCGAGCCACGTCATCGCCGGAGCGCCTGCGCCGTCGACTGCCGCCGCGTCGGCGACGGCGACCGCGGTCGCGTAGCGGTCGGGACCGGCGATCCGGTCGACGGCGACCCCCAGCTCCGCCACGGCTGCGGCGACCTCGACCTCGGCGACCGCGCCGTCGGGGTCGAGGTTGCCGGCGCCGTCGACTGCGCGGGCGCGCACCCGGACCCGCTGGCCGCGTGGGGCGGTGAGCGCGAAGGCGGGGTCCTCGCGGCGGCCGCCGACGGTGACCAGCTCGGCGTCCCCGGTCGCGACCTCGATCCGCCACCCGGCGACGCCGGAGACGTCGTCGAAGCCGCCGAGGTCGAACGCGAGCGCGTTCGTCGCCGAGGGGCTTTCCGGCCCGGTGACGGCCGACGTCGGCGGGGTGAGGTCGAACGTGTTCGTCCACGTGTTCGTGACGATCGGCTCGTTGACGTCGAAGACGATGGACGCCTGCGCGTCGACGACGGTGCCGTCGGCGACCCCCCCGGCCGGCTCGACGGTGAAGCGCACGAATCCCTCCCCCTCGGGCGCGGCGACGTTGGGCGGCAGGAGGCCGATCTCGGGGTCCTCCGGGGGCGCTCCGGTGGCCGGGTCGATCGTCGACAGGCGCCAGGTGACGTCGTGGCCGTCCCGCGTGACGGCGATGTCGACCGCGATGTCGGCCCCCTCGGGCGTGAACCGCTCGCGCCACTCAGCGGCCCCGGGCGGAGGCTCGGCGACGACGTCGTCCCACCCGACCGCACCCGGGCGGAACGTCGCCGGGTCGAGGTCCGCGTCGAGCGTGTGCGTGACGGTGACCTCGGCGGCGGGGAAGGTGGCCTCCGGGTCGTTCTCGAACCGGACCGTGTAGCCGA
>JACCXR010000158.1 GCA_013696915.1 Euzebyaceae bacterium | reverse complement strand
CCTGCGGGAGCACATCCCGGCGGCCCTCGGCCCGGAGCTGTACACGAAGACCTGCCTCTACACCCTCCCGCCGGACCGCGACTTCGTGCTCGGGCCGCTCGCCGGCCTGCCCCAGGTGCTCGTCGCGGTCGGTGCGGGCCACGCGTTCAAGTTCGCGGGCCTGATCGGGAAGATCCTCGCCGAGATCGCCCTGGACGGAGGCACTGACCACGGCATCGACGCGTTCCGCACCGACCGCCCGGCGCTGGCCTACCAGTGATCGTCGATCGCCGCCTCGGCGGCGGCGTCGCGCGCGACCGTGCGGTCGGGTCCCGTCGGGTCGAGCTCGCGAGCCGCCCACCGCACGCCGCGGACGACGAGTTCGAGGGCGTCGGGGACGTCGAAGTCGGCCGCGAAGTGGCCGAGGGAGCAGTAGAAGACCCTCCCCGCCCACCAGGGGCGGACCCAGGCGACCGGCATGGCGCAGCCCTCGAGCCACGGGAAGCTCCGCCCGTCCATCGTCGTGCTGGCGAGCACGTGGTTCGCGGGGTCGACCTGCATGAAGTACTGCTCGGAGCGCACGCCGAAGGCGTCCAGGCCAGCGGTGACCGGATGATCTGGATCCTCGATGCCGACCTCGTAGCCGACGATCCCCCCGGGGTGGGCGACCCACTGGCCGCCGACCATGAACTGGAAGCGCGGGCTGGCACGGAACGCGTCCCCCATCCCGCCGTGCCAGCCGGCGAGGCCGGTCCCCCGGGCGACCGCGTCCATGAGGCCGCGGACCTGCTTCGAGGTGATCGTGCCGTCGGTCCAGCACGGCACGACCACGTCGACCGAGGACAGCCGCTCGGCGTCCTCGAGGACCTCCAGCGAATCGACCACCTCGCTGCGGAAGCCGTGCGGCTCCAGCGCGGCCGCGACGCGCGTCACCCGCCGGTGCGGCTCATGACCGTCCCAGCCTCCCCACACGAACAGCGCTGTGCTCACATTGGCTCCTGTGTTCGTTGCCCGGCGGGCCCTGCCGATCCCGAGCGGGCTTGCTCATCACTTTGCCCTTCAATCGTGGCACGTGTCCGGCGCGGGCCCGAAGGACCCGCACGGCGGCGCCTGAGCCGCGGTGGGGGCCGGCACTCCGCGTTCGCGCTCCGTCCCGGCGGGGTCCCACCACCGTGGCGGTCCATGGGTCGCGCAGCGCAGTGGTGTCCTTCTCCGCTGTCACAGAACGGTGATGGACACCAGGCCTTCACGGCAGCTCGTTCAACGCGATGACGTCCAGGCGAGTGCTCGCGACCGCCAACTGGCGGAGATCACCCGGGTCGCCGGTCAACACGCGTGCTCCCACCGACTCCCCCGTGGCCGCCACGACCGCATCCACCACCGAGACCGCTCCCGCGCCGTCGCGAAGCGCAGTGCCGCGGCGCGACGAGCCCGCTGCTCGTCGCACGGGTCGAGGACACAGCCCTTCAGACGAAGGTTCACCGCCGCCTCCCGGTCGGGCAGCCCGGTCCGTCGACCTCCGCGACCACCACCGTCGGAACGACCACGTGGCTCCCGACTCGTCGCACCGCCTCCAAGGCCGCCAGCACGCGCCGCTCTCGTCCTTCCCACGCCGACAGCGCGCCCGAGTCGAGCACCGCCGAGATCACAGCTTGAGCGCGCCGTCCGCGCGTGCGATCTCTTCTTCAGTCGGTCGAGCGGCCGGATCCTCGACGTAGGTGGCGTCCAGTGCCCTCGCGAGCCGCTGGTTGGCCACCCACAGCGACAGCCCGTGCTCCACGGCCGCCGACGCTGAATCTGCGGCCTGGCCGTCCTCCAAGAGCGTGTGCACCTCGCTCCACAGCCCCTCGTCGACGGTCACCGAGATCTTCGCCTCCCGGCGACCCCGCGCCGGACCCGGCGCGCGGTCAGCGCCGGGGGCCTCCAGGCGGCTCTCGACTGCCTGCTGCCGGAGAGTCACTGCGGACTGCGGCCTCGACGCACGGCTCACGAGCTGACCTCCCGATCGCAGTCCTACCACCGGTGGGATACAGCGAGGTACAGCCGCTGTCGCCTTCTGGGAGAGGGCTCACGCCTCCGCCTGGTGACCACGAGCCGGGCCGCGCGCTGCCCCTTCACCGTACCGCGCCTTCGCACCGCAACCATCGGCGAGAAGGGCACGTCAAACAGAAGGACGAGTCATCGGAGGCGTGTGTGGTTGAGGCAATGGTCAGGCGCATGGGCCATCTCACCGCGAGCGTGTTTCTTGTGGGGATCACAGCCTGCGCGGGCGCCGCCGGGCCGGCGTCGGTGACCGGCCCAGAGTCGGCCGGCGAGGCTCCGTCGGCGCCGGCAATGCCAGCCTCTCCTGTGCCACCGACGCTGCCGGCTACCGGCACTCCCGCGCCGCCGCCCGCCGAACAGCGTCCGGCCGAGATGTTCCTCAGCCATCGGCAGGTCAGCAGCGAGGGGCAGCGCGTCGCGCTGGCGATGACCCCGGCCGCCGGTCACATCCTCTACGGCATCCAGATGGACCTGGAGCACTTCGACGGCGAGGCGTGGGAGTTCTTCGCTCCGGTGGGCACGGCGCTCACGTTCTGGGAGCGCCCGGGGAACGTCCACATCGACGTCGACCCGGACGAGGTGGTGTACCTCGACATCGGGTTGTCTGCCTCGCCCGACCGGCCCGGAGAGCTCGAGTGGGTGAGCCTGCCCGCGCTCGAGCCGGGTTGGTATCGCTTCGTCCGGTCCGACGGTGGCACCGTCCGGGCGGCGCCGTTCGAGGTCGTGGACTCGGCGGCGCCCGTCGGCCCGGACCTTGGATCCGAGCCGTCCAAAGGCACCACGCTCGAGGTCTCGCCGT
>JACCXR010000088.1 GCA_013696915.1 Euzebyaceae bacterium | reverse complement strand
GGTGGAGGAAGAAGAAGAACGGGGTTTCCGCGAGCTCGGGCATCGGGTGCTCTTCGCTCAGTAGTCGAGGGCGAGGAAGAAGTCGACGGCATCACCGGGCGGGCCGACGACGAGGGCGTACAGCCTGCCGTTCGACCACAGCACCCATTCCGCCCCGTTCGAGTCGACCAGCTGCACGTAGCGGATGGAGGATCCGTCATCGGAGCTGAGCAGCCCCTCGTCCACCACCTCCCCGCCGAGCGTGTCCTGGACGCTCCGCGCGACGCCGATGGCCTGGTTCTCCGCAGCGACGGGGGAGGAGAAGACGCGAGGCCGTGCTCGATGTTGCTGTTGACCCGGGAGTAGACCGTTAACGACTGGGTGGGACATTTCCCGGCGACCTCCGCCACCGGCGGCCGCCGTACTCTCGGCACCGTGATGCAGGTCCTCGTCGACGCCGACAACCTCACCCCCGCCCGCCTGCGCGCCCTGCTGCGGGCGCTGCCGCTGGACGAGGCGGAACTCGTCGTCGCCGGCAGCCCCCGTGCCCTCGCGACGGTCGCCTGGCCGGCGCGGGCGGACGTCGTCGAGGTGGAGGGGTGGCAACGGGCGGACGCGGCGCTCGCCCGGCGCTACCGCCGGAGCACGGCCCCGCTCGTGCTCGCCTCGGGCGACGGCGACTTCTCCCACCTCGCCAGCACGCATGCGGGTCCTGTGCTCGTCGTGTCCGATCGGCCGGCGAGCCGACTGCGGGCCGCCGGCACGGTCGTCGATCCCGTGATCGACGGCGTGGACGCGCTGCGCCACTGGTTCGACGCCGTCCTCGACCGCTAAGGGCCGCCCTGGCCCCCGGGTCCGTCAGCGCTGCGCGACAGGGGTGCCGAGATGCTCGGCCGCGAAGTCGATCGCGAGCGCCTGCTGGCGGATCGCCTCGGCGACCTCGAGCGTCCCGTGGCCCGCGTCGTACACCTCGTAGGCGTGGGGGACGCCGTGCGCGCGCAGGGCCGCGACGTAGTTGTCGACCTGGCGCTTGGGGCAGCGGGTGTCGTTCGCGCCCGTGATGATGAGCACCGGCGCGCGGACGCGGTCGGCGTACGTGATCGGAGAGCGTTCGCGGTAGAGGTCCGGGGCCTCGTCGGGCATCCCGCCGAAGATCGTCCGGTCGAACTCCCGGAGGGCGGGGCTCTCGTCGGCGACGGCAGAGACGTAGTCCGCGACCGGCACGACCGCGATGCCGGCGTCCCACGCGTGCGGTTGCGTCCCGAGCGCCTGCAGCGTCAGGTACCCGCCCCACGAGCCGCCGGTGAGGACGACGCGGCCCGCCGCCGCCGTGCCGTCGTCGACCAGCCGGTCGCGGCCGGCGAGGAGGTCGACGACCTCCGGCCGGCCGGGGTCGCCCAGGACGGCGTCCTCCCAGCGCTTGCCGTAGCCGGTGGACCCGCGGTAGTTCGGCAGCAGGACCGCGAAGCCGTGGTCCACCCAGGCCTGGACGGACGGGTCGAAGGAGTCCTCGCAGGCGGCGGCGGGTCCGCCGTGGGCGGTGACGACCAGCGGGTGCGGCGCCTCGGCGGGCGGGGTCGCGAGGAACGCATGGACCTGGCCGCCCTCACCGTTGTCGTAGTGCAGGCTCTCGTAGGCGGCGCCGGGCGGGGCGGGATCGCCGGGCGGTCGCAGGAGCGGCCGGTCGCCGGCGTCGTCGCGCACCCGGATCTCCGGCGGCCTCGCCGAGGAGCTGAACGCGTACCAGATCGAACCGTCGTCGCGCACGCGCGCGGCGCGCACCGTCCCGTCGGTGAGCTCGAGCGGGTCCGCCCGGTGTGCCCGCAGGTCGTAGCGGTGCAGTTCGGTGCGGCCGAGGTGGTCGTGGGCGAGGAGGAGCGCCGTGCCGCCGGGCCACCAGTCGGCGACCCACACCTCGCCCGGCAGGTCGAGTTCCAGCGGGATGCGCTCGCCGCCGGCGGCGTCGTACAGCTCGGGGCGGGTGCGGCCGCTGCGGTCGGCGTGGATGGCGAGCCTCGCGTCACCGGGGACCCGGGACCATCCGGCGGGCGTCACGGTCATGCCCTCGCCGTCCCACAGGTCAGCCAGCACCTCGCCCCCGGCGGGGTCGAGCAGCCGCACGGCCGGGTGCATGGCGTCGCCGTGTTCGGTGTGGGCCACGGCGAGCAGTCGCCCGTCCCGGCTGAGCCCGCCGATGTCGGCCGGCTGGGCGTGGCGGTACACCTCGCGGGTGCCCTCCTCGTCCGCGACGTAGAGGTGGGTGCCGTCCCGGCGGATGGAGCCGACCGCGATGCGGCCGGTCCGCAGCGAGAGCCCGCCCGCCCAGCCCTCGTCGATCTCGGGCACCAGGGGCCGGGCGCCGCCGCCGTAGAACGGCGTCACGACGTAGCGGCCGACCTCGTCGCCGGCGTGGTCGTCGAACCACGCCACGCCGCTGCCGTCGGGCAGCGGCGTGCCGCCCAGGACGCCGGTCGGCTTGTCGGTCAGGGTGGTGTGGCGGCCCTCGTCGCGGTCCCAGGACACGATCTGCCACACGCCGGAGGCGTTCGTGGCGTACGTCGTCCTCTGCGGGGCGTGGAGCGCCCACACGGGCAGCGACACCCGTGCGGCGCGGAAGCGGCGGACCCAGTCGGGCGCGCTCATCGAGCGGCCAGCATCCCGGTGATGTCCTCCGCGACGTTGGCGAGCGCCGCCGCGGATGCGGGACCGCGCAGCCGGCGTTTCGTCTCGGCGTAGGTCGCCCGCGGCAGCGTCGCAAGCTGGCGCGCCCGCTCCAGGGCGACCTCGAGCACGCGGTCGGCCGGCGCGAGCGCGTCGGCGTACCCGCACCCGACCGCGTCCGCCGGTCCGACCGTCGCCCCGGGAAGGATCAGGTCGTCGAGGCGGTCGGTGCGCACGTTGCCCCGCGCGATCGCCAGCGCCCAGGTCGGCATCGCGAAACCGATCGTCGTCTCGGTGAGCCCCCAGCGGAAGTCGCCGTCGGCGGCGACGGCGTGGTCGCACGCCATCGCGAGGATCGTCCCCCCGGCCACCGCGTGACCGGTGACGGCGGCGACGACCGGCCGCGGCTCGAGCCACACGCGGTGCATCGTCAGTCCGAACGCGACCAGCAGCTCGTGCATCCCGGCGGGGTCGAGGGTCGCCAGCACCTTGACGTTCAACCCGGCCGAGAACATCCCCGGCCGTCCGGCGAGCACGACGGCCGCATCGCCGGCGCACTCGTCCAGAGCGGCGTCGAGCTCGGCGAAGAAGGCCAGGTCGAAGGCGTTGGCCTTGCCGTCGTCGATCACCAGGCTCGCGACCCCGTCTCCTCCGGCCGTCCTCGTGATCATCTAGGCGATCCCGACGAGCTCGACCTGGGCGAGCGTGTGGTCCTTCGCGGCACGCCGCAGCTCGGAGCGGCCGACCCCCGGCGGGAGGTCAAGCTCGGCGTCGAGCGCGAACAGCCGGAAGAAGTAGCGATGCGGCCCGCGGTCCTCGGCCGGCAGGGGACCGCTGTAGCCGGCCTCGTCGAACTCGTTGAGGCCCTGGACGAGGGAGACCGGCTCCTCGACGATCGCGTCGCGCGGGATCCCCTCCGGCAGACCGGTCTCCCCGGGAGCCATTCCGTACACCAGCCAGTGGGTCAGGACGCCGGCGTCGGCGTCGGGGTCGTCGCAGATGAGGGCCAGCTCGCGGGTGCCGTCGGGGACGTCGGACCACGACAGGGGCGGGGACACGTCGTCGCCGTCGGACGTGTGCCGGATCGGGATCTCCTCCCCGTTGTCGAACGCGGCGCTGGTCAGGCGGAAGGCCGCCATGGGTGCTCGTGTCCTCCTCGCTTGAGAAACCGTGGGACATTGTGACCCACCAGGGGGAACCCGCACACGTCCCGGGCGCGGAGCCTACCGGGTCGGTCCCACCGCTAGCGTTCCGCAGCATGGGCCTGCTCACCGTCGGACACGGGACGCTGCCGGCCGCGGCGTTGGTCGCGCTGCTCACGGGGGCCGGCGTGGCGGCGATCGCCGACGTCCGCCGGTACCCGGCCAGCCGCCGCCACCCGCACTTCGCCGCCGACGCCCTGGAAGCCACCCTCGCGGGTGCGGGGATCCGCTACCGCTGGGAGCCCGACCTCGGCGGCCGCCGGTCCCCGGCCGCCGACTCGCCGCACACGGCGCTCCGCAACGCCGCCTTCCGCGGGTACGCCGACCACATGGACTCGCCCGCCTTCGCCGAGGCGCTGGATCGTGTGCTCGCGGCGGCGGCCGGGGGGACGACCGCGGTGCTGTGCGCCGAGAGCGTGTGGTGGCGCTGCCACCGGCGGCTGATCGCCGACGCCGTCGTCCTCGGCCGGGGCCTTGGCGTTGACCACCTGATGCACGACGGCTCGCTGCGACCGCACGCGCCGACCGACGGCGCCCGCGCGGCCGGCGGACGGGTCGTCTACGACGCCGGCGAACCCGGACTGACTGGGACTTCTTGAGCCACGGGCGGGACCTACGGCGACGGTGGCGGCGTCCGGAACGTGCACCGCGGTCCCGGCGCGCGGGCCAGGCGGTGATCGAGCGTGACGAGCGGCGCATCGAGGGCCTCGGCCAGCGCCACGTACCATGCGTCGTAGGCGGTGACGCCGCCGCGCAGCTCCCACACACGGTCGGCGACCGGACCGTACGGGAACAGCTCGACCCGCAGCGCGGCCAGGTCGACGTGTGCCAGGGCCGTAACGTCGTCGGTCAGCGTCCCGGCGAGGCCGGCGCGGCTCAGGATGTTCGCCACCTCAACCGGCATGAGGTGAGGGGCGGCGAGGGGGTCCGCGGTCAGCATCGCCTCCGCCCAACGGCCGTCGCGCCCGTCGTCGGTGAGCGCGGCCACCACCGCCGACGAGTCGACGACGACGGTCACCGGCGGTCCCGCTCGCGGTACGCGAGGATGTCTTCGGCGTTGAGACGGCTGCCGGTCGCGGCCTTGCGAGCCCGCACCCGTTCCACCAGCTCATCGACCGTGGGACGGCGCGCGAGCTCGATCAGTTCGGCGCGGAGGTGCTCCTGCAGCGACCGGCCGGCGCGGGCGGCGCGCCCGGCGAGCTCATCCCGGACTTCGTCCGGCACGTCCCGAATGGTGATGGAGGTCGGCATAGATGCATTCTGCATGCATCGCCTGCACTCCGTCAACAGCGTTCCGCCATCGGCCGGCGGGCGTCTCGGCGTCAGGCGAGGGCGTCGGCGATGCGGTCCAGGCCACGGCGCAGGTCGTCGTCGCCGAGCGCGTAAGACAGTCGGAAGTAGCCCGGGGCGCCGAACCCCTCGCCGGGGACCAGGGCGACCTTCGCCGAATCCAGCAGCGCCGCGCAGAGCTCGTGCGAGGACGTGACGCGGACGCCGCCGATGCGGCGCCCGAGGACGCCCTCGCACGACGGGAAGGCGTAGAACGCGCCCTCGGGCAGCGGGCAGTCGAGGCCCGGCACCGCCGACAGGCGCTCGTGGGTGAGCCGGCGCCGCCGGTCGTACGTCGCTCGCATGACCGCCACCTCGTCGAGGGGGCCGTTGAGGGCGGCGACGGCCGCGGCCTGGGACACGTTCGCCACGTTGGAAGACAGGTGGCTCTGCAGGCGGTTCGCCGCCTTCGTCACCTCGAGCGGCGCGATCGACCAGCCGACCCGCCAGCCGGTCATCGCGTACGTCTTCGCAACCCCGTTCACGACGACGCAGCGGTCGCGCAGCTCCGGGACGACGACCGGCATGCTCACGTGGCGGGCGTCTCCGTAGACCAGGTGCTCGTAGATCTCGTCGGTGACGACCCAGATGCCGGCGTCGGCCGCCCAGCGGCCGATCGCGGCGACGTCCTCCCGCGGGTACACCGCGCCGGTGGGGTTCGAAGGCGAGGTGAACACCAGGACCTTCGTCCTGGCGGTCCTGGCGGACTCGAGCTGGTCGACCGACACGCGGAAGCTCGACGCCGCGCCCGTCGGCAGCGCCACGACCGTCCCCCCGGCCAGGCGGATCTGGTCCGGGTAGCTCACCCAGTACGGCGCCGGCAGCAGGACCTCGTCCCCGGGGTCGAGCAGCGTCTGGAACGCCGTGAACAGCGCGTGCTTCCCACCGTTGGTGACGAGCACCTCGTCGGCGCTGACCGCCAGCCCGGAGTCACGGCTCGTCTTCCGCGCGATGGCCTCCCTGAGCTCCGGAAGGCCGGCGCTCGGGGTGTACCGGTGCATGCGCGGATCCGCGCACGCCGCCTGCGCGGCGCGGATGACATGCGGCGGCGTCGGGAAGTCCGGCTCCCCGGCACCGAAGCCCACCACGTCCTCGCCCTCGGCGCACAGGGCCTTCGCCTTGGCGTCGATGACCAGGGTCGGGGATTCGGCGACGGCGCGCACGCGCCGGGAGGTCGGGTCGGTAGAGGTGAGGGTCATCGCAGAGGTGGTCCTGGACGGTCTGGGGCGGACGGTTCTGGGGCGGACGGTTCTGGGGGCGCGCCGGCGGGCATGCACACCCTCACCGGCGAAGGCGCCGTCGTCAACTCGCCGGGTGCGCCGGGCGGAGGGGTCCAAACGAACGCCGACAGGAGCGAATGACCATGCCGTCGAAGTACACCATCCCCGGGCTCGATGCCGCGGACGCCGAGAAGGTCGCACACACCCTGCAGCAGCGGCTCACCGCACTGCTCGACCTCCAGCTCACGTTGAAGCACGTTCACTGGAACGTCATCGGGCCGAACTTCATCTCGGTCCACGAGATGCTCGACCCCCAGGTCGATGCGGTCCGGTTGATGAGCGACAAGATCGCCGAGCGGATCGCCACCCTCGGCTACGAGCCGATGGGGACGCCGGGATTCGTCACGGCCAACCGGTCGTGGGACGACTACAGCCTGAACCGCGCCGTCGCGTTGGAGCACCTCGCCGCGCTCGACGTGGTGTACAGCGGGGTGATCGAGGACCATCGGGCGGCGGTCGAGCAGTTCGAGGAGCAGGATCCCGTCAGCCAGGACATGCTGATCGGCCAGCTCCACTCCCTCGAGACCTTCCAGTGGTTCATCCGCGCGCACCTGGAGGACAGGGGCGGGGCGCTCGCGCACGGCGACGCGGCCACCGAGCAGGGTGCCGCGGACGCGGTCGGCGGCTCGACCGCCTGACCCCCGCGCGCCCGGCCGCGGCTGTGGCTACCGCAGCCCTAGCCGGCGGACGTGGTCGAGGAACGCCTTGACCGGCTGCCCACCGAGGGGGAGGTAGTCGACCTCGGACTCCCAGACACGCAGGAGCTGCTGCCAGGAGACCTCCCGCAGCAGCACCGACGGCGGCCGGTCGAGGTGGGAAAGCTCGGCTGCAAGGCCCCGGGGGTCGCGCAGCCGGTTCACGCGCGCGGACAGCTCCGACGCCGCCGACGTCCCCGACGGGTAGACGACCCCGACGGCCAGGGCCTTCGAAAGGCGCTCGGCATGTGGCAGGCCGGCGTCGATGAGCTCCAGGAGCCGGTCGCGGCCGCCGGCTCCGCGCGGGTAGGGCCCGATGGTCAGGTCGACGAGCACGAGCACGTCGGGCGACTCGATGCGGAGGGGGACCTCCAGGGGAGCGGCGAACGCCTTGAGGTCACCGTCGGCGCCGGCCAGCCGCGCCCGCTCCCGGACGTGCTCGACGTACGCCCTGCTCGGCTGCAGGACCGGCTCACGGTCCCGTCCCGTCCACAGCGCCAGCCGCGCCGGCGCCCGCACCCCCGATCCTCCGAGGAGCTGCAGCCGGTGCGCGAGCCAGTCCCGGTCCGAGTGCCGTTCCAGCGACTCGAACACGTTCCACGCGAGCAGGTCGACGCTGTCGGGCTCGTGGAGCGCGCGTTCGAACCGCTCGGCGCCGACGGCGAGCCGGAGCTCGTCGGCCCAGAAGACCGGGTTGGTCCTCGTCCTGCTTCTGACCAGGGATCGGATCATCGGGCCGGAGGATACGCGAGCGGTCCGGCGCTACTCTCCGACCGGCACCGCAGCCGCCGCCGTGAACCGAGGATCGTCGGCGTCGGCGGCCTCGATCTCCTCCCGGGTGATCCCCAGCAGGAACAGGATCGCGTCGAGGTAGGGCACGCTGACGGCGGTGTCGGCCGCCCGCCGGACGACGGGCTTGGCGTTGAAGGCGATGCCGAGGCCGGCTCTGGTGAGCATGTCGAGGTCGTTGGCCCCGTCGCCGACCGCGACCGTCTGGCTGAGCGGGACTCCCGCCTGCGCGGCGAAGTGCTCGAGCAGGTCGGCCTTGGCCGCCCGGTCGACGACGGGCCCGACGAGACGGCCGGTCAACCGACCGTGCTCGACCTCCAGCGTGTTCGCCGCCGCGTAGTCCAACGCCAGCTGCGACTTGAGCTCGTCGGTCATGTGGGTGAATCCGCCGCTGACGATCGCCAGGACGAAGCCGAGCCGCTTCAGCGTCCGCACCAGCGTCCTTGCGCCGGGGGTGAGGACGAGATGGTCGCGGACATGCTCGAGCGCGCCGACGTCCATCCCCGCGAGCAGCGCGACGCGATGGCGCAGCGACTGCTCGAAGTCGAGCTCGCCCGCCATCGCCCGGGCCGTGATCCCGGCGACCTCCGCCGCGCAGCCGGCGTGGGCGGCCAACAGCTCGATCACCTCCCCCGCCACGAGGGTGGAGTCGACGTCCAGGACGATGAGCCGCTTCGCACGGCGGTACAGGTTCGCCGGCTGGACGGCGACGTCGATGCGCTGCGCCGCGGCCTCGACGGCGAGATCCGCCCGCAGCCGTTCGGGGTCGCCACCCGAGACGAGGAGCTCGAAGCTCATGATCGGGTAGCGGGACAAGCGGGAGACGCGGTCGATGTTCGCGCCCGTGTCGGCGATCCGTCGCGTGATCGCCGCGATCGCCGCGGCGCGGAGGGGCTGTCCGAGGATGGTGACGTAGTGGCGTTGCGCCCGCGGCGGCGGGCGGTGAGCGCCGATCGCCTCGAACTCCACGGACACACCGAGCTCCGCGGCGCGGGCGGACAGGGCGGCGCGCGCCGGTTCCTCGTCGCCGCCGAGGGACACGAGCATGCCCAGCGTGAGCCGGTCGCGGATGACGACCTGCTCGATGTCGAGGATGCGGGCGCCCAGTGCGGCGAGGACCTCGCAGAACGCCGAGGTCAACCCCGGGCGGTCCCGGCCTGTGACGGTGATCAGCAGCGCGGTCGCGTCGTCCATGGCGTCGGGCCACGCTATCGCAGGATTCGGTCGCCGATCGGCGAGCCTACCCGGTCTGGCTGACGCTGCGCCGGGGGCGGCGCGTCCGCGGCGGCGCGCCGCTCAACGGCCCCGTATAGCCTGCCGTGCGATGGAGGAGATCCCGAAGCCGTCGGAGCTGCTCGCGGCCCGAACGTCCGCCGAGGGGCTCTTCGACCTGCTTCGCGACTGGTTCGAGGTTCCGCGGCACGTGACGATCGACCTGCGCACCGTCGACTCGGCCGTCAGCGAGCTCGGCGATCCCCAGCTCGTCATGGCGATGGCGATGCGCAAGCTGCAGGCGCTCCACCTGCTCACGACCCCGGGCGTCGTCACCAGCACCGACGTGGTGCTGACGGTCATCCAGGACCTGGAGCGGGCGCTGTTGCAGGCCCCGAGCATGCACCTGCGCAACGCCGCCGCCGAGACCGACTGGGACGCCGCCTTCGCCGCGCTCGACGGTGACGAGGACCCCGACGAGGACGACTTCGGCGACGACGACGAGATCGAGGTCTTCAAGCGCCACCACCGGGCGCTCCACGAGGCCGCCCGCGCCGTGCTGCGGGCCTCCGACGGTCAGATCTGCCGGCTGGTCTGACCGTCCGGCCCGGGTGCGGCCCCTGATCGCCCGGCCAGCAGCTCGGCGAACCGGCGAACGCCGACGTTGCCGCCGGAGATGGTCACGCCGATCCGCAGTCCCCGGGCGTCGACGTTGCCGGCGAGCAGCGCGGCGAGCGCGCAGGCGCCGCTGGGCTCCGCGACGACCTTGCAGCGGTCGAACAGGAACACCATCGCGTCGAGGATCTCCTCGTCGGTGGCGAGCACGATCTCGTCGACGAGCCGGCGGTTCACCGCGAACGTCATCGCGCCCGGAATGCTGGCCTGCTGACCGTCGGCGATCGTGCGTGGGACCGGGATCGCGACCCGCTCGCCGGCCTCCAGCGACCGCTTCGTGTCGTCACCGGCAGCCGGCTCGACCCCGACCACGCGGATGCCCGGTGCGAGGCCCTTGGCCGCGGTCGCGCAGCCCGCGATCAGGCCGCCGCCGCCGACGCAGACGAGCAGCAGGTCCAGCGGCCCGGCGTCGGCCAGCAGCTCCAGGGCGACGGTGCCCTGGCCCGCCATGACGAACTCGTCCTCGTACGGCGGCACGAGCGTGAGGCCGCGGTCGGCGGCCATGGCGGCCCCGAGCGCCTCCCGGTCCTCGGCGTAGCGGTCGTAGAGCACGACCTCGGCGCCGTAGCCGC
>JACCXR010000072.1 GCA_013696915.1 Euzebyaceae bacterium | reverse complement strand
GTCCACAGCGGCGCGGCCGGCACGCGGCGGTCCACGTCGGCCGGCGGAAGCGAGCGGACGAGCGCGGTCAGGCGGCGGCGGGTGTCGGCGTAGACGGCCCCGGGGTCCATGAGCGACAGCGTATCCGCGCGCCCGCGCCTCGCCCGAGCAGCTCAGCGCGCCGTCCAGGTGGTGCCGTCGGGGCCGTCCACGACGGCGACCCCCATCCTCGCGAGCGCCGTCCGCAGGCGGTCGGCCGCCGGCCAGTCCCGCTCGGCACGGGCGCGGTCGCGCCGTTCGAGCAGCTGGGAAGCGCCCGCGGGGAGGGCGCCTCCGCCGGCCGCGTCGCGGGCAAGGTCAAGCCCGAGCACCGCGTCCCAGCGTCGCAGCAGCGCGGCCCGCCGCGCGGCGTCCAACCCCGCGGCATCCCCCTCGCCGGCGGCCACCTCGTGGACGACCCGCAGCGCGGCGGGGGTGTCCAGGTCGTCGTGCAGCGCGCCGGAGAACCGCGTTCCCAGGCCGGCGGTCAGCGCCTCGGGCAGGTCGCACGGGCTCGACGCCGGAGCCGCCGGCCCTGAGGCCGCCGCCAGTTCCGCCGTGCGAGCCCGCAGCCGCCGGAGCGTCCGCTCGGCGCCCAGAAGGGCGTCCAGCGTGAAGTTGAACTGCGCCCGGTAGCGGGCCTGGAGGCACAGCAGGCGGAAGGCCAGCGGGTCGGCGCCCCGGTCGGCCAGCGTGCGGAGGTCGACGAAGTTGCCGGCGCTCTTCGACATCTTCCGGCCGTCGGAGAGCAGGTGCTCGCCGTGCACCCACACGTCGACCACCCGATGGCCGACCGCGGCCTCGGACTGGGCGATCTCGCTCTCGTGGTGGGGGAACGCGAGGTCGACGCCCCCGAGGTGCACGTCGACGTGGTCCCCGAGCAGGGCGAGGCTCATCGCCGAGCACTCGATGTGCCACCCCGGGAACCCCCGGCCCCACGGCGAGTCCCACGCGGCGTCGCGCCGGCCGCCGGCCTTGCGCCACAGCGCGAAGTCGCCGTGGAACCGTTTGTGCGGGGAGCCGGAGCCGGCGCCCGGGCGGAGTTCGGAGAGCCGGTTGCCGGACAGCCGTCCGTAGGCGGGGAAGGTGCGGACGTCGAAGTAGACGGCGTCGGGCGTGTCGTAGGCGTGCCCCTTCGCCTCGAGGCGTGCGATGAGCTGAAGCATCGCCCCGACGTGCTCGGTGGCCCGCGGGTGCGCGTCGTAGGGCAGCAGGTTGAGCCGGGCGGCGTCGGCGAGATAGGCGGCGGTGTAGAACTCCGCGATCTCCTCGGTGCTCCTGCCCTCGAGCCCGGCCGAGAGCAGCATCTTGTCCTGGCCGTGGTCGAGACGGTCGTCCGCCAGGTGCCCCACGTCGGTGATGTTCTGCACGGCGTTGACCTCGACGCCGTCGTGGGCCAGGACCCGGCGGACGAGGTCGGCGAGCAGGAACGTGCGCAGGTTCCCGATGTGGGCGTAGCGGTAGACCGTCGGCCCGCACGAGTAGAGGGCGAGCGGCCGTCCGGCGGGCGCCGTGAGCCGCGCCCGCGACCGGGTCAGCGTGTTCGTGACCTCCAGCATCCGGCCCAGCATGCCCGGTCACCGGTCGGGGATGACGCGGGCGGCGAGGAGGTCCGCCTCGGCGACCGTGGTCACGGCGCCGTCGCGGCGCTCGATCTCCAGCAGCCCGTCCGCCCACGACCGCAGCACCCCGACCGTGTCCGTGGCCGCCGGCTCGCCCTCGGCGCCGCGGAGCCTGGCGCGCACGGTCACGCGCCTGCCGACGTCGTTCGGGGAGATGCGGACGACATACCTGGAGCGCATGGCGGGGCCTCCCGACCGGGACGGGTATCCTGGGCTGCGATCACCCATCGGTCGAAGAACGTCCGCAGCGGGCGTGTTCGCGGTCATACCGGGGAACCCCGCGCCCACTGCGTCAAGGAGCAGGCAATGACGTACACCATCGCAGAGCCGTGCATCGACGTGAAGGACAAGGCCTGCGTCGAGGAGTGCCCCGTGGACTGCATCTACGAGGGCGAGCGCATGCTCTACATCCAGCCCGACGAGTGCGTGGACTGCGGCGCGTGCGAGCCCGCGTGCCCGGTCGAGGCGATCTTCTACGAGGACGACGTCCCCGACGAGTGGAAAGAGTTCACGCCCATCAACGCCGAGTACTTCGGCGACTCGATAACCGGCCTCGGATCCCCGGGCGGTGCCGCGAAGGTCGGCAACAGCGGTCGCGACCATCCCAAGGTCGCGTCCTGGGCGTGACCTCGCCAGCGTCCACCACCGGGAAAAACGGCTGGCGCTGGAGGTGCGTGATGCGCGACGGCTCTGACAGCACCAGCTACCTGCCGTGGATCGTGCTGGTGATCGGCCTGGGAGTCGTGCTGGTGGGCCTGTCGCTCAACTGACCCGAGGACACGGACGAGGTCCTCTTGTGCCGGAGGTGACGCCTCCACATACGAACGCCGAGGTGACCCGTCGCCGGGCCGCTCGTGTA
>JACCXR010000071.1 GCA_013696915.1 Euzebyaceae bacterium | reverse complement strand
CGAGCGCGTGGGCGGCGCGATCCTCGACCGGCGAGACGGCACGCCACGCCCCGGGATCGGGGGGCGGGTGCCGCTCCGTCCAGTCGGCGCTGCACGCCGCGAACAGGTGCTCCTCGTCGGGGAAGTGCCGGTAGACCGTCACGCGGGTGACGCCCGCTTCATCCGCGACCGCGCTGATCGTGGTCGCCGCCGGCCCGACGGTGGTGTGCAGGCGGACCGCGGCCTCCGTGATGCGCTTGCGCGTCTGCTCGACCTGGTCGGCGCGCTTTCGCATCCGGTACGGCCGCGAATTCACTGAGCAGCCCCGTTCATTCAATCTTGACATCGTTCTGGTTCGATGGTTCAGTTTACGCGGGTGTTCACTGGAACTTCGTCGGAGGTGCGTCATGGGACAGGGGATCAGCGGGGTGGCGGGCGCGGTCAAGGTCGTCGAGCCGGGCGGAGGGCAGGCGGGCGGACTGGCGCCCGGAATCGGAGTGGTCTTCAAGATCGACGGCGAGGACACCGGCGGCGCGCTGTCCATCGTGGAGCACCCCTTCGCGGTCGGCGCCCTGGTGCCGCCGCACCGGCACACGATGGAAGACGAGATCAGCATCGTGCTGGAGGGGGAGATCGGCTTCCGCTCGGAGGACCGGGAAGTCGTCCTGGGCCCAGGGGGCTACGTCGTCAAGCCCCGAGGCGAGGTGCACGCGATGTGGAACGCCGGCGCGACGCCCGCACGGATGATCGAGGTGATCTCGCCGGCAGGCTTCGAGCGGTTCTTCCACGAGCTGACCGCGCTCACGGCCCGCGGCGCGATCGACCTCGACGAGGAGGCGGCGCTGTCGGCGCGCTACCAGCTCCCGTTTGTCCAGGCCGAGTGGCTGCCCGACGTCATCGCCCGCTACGGCCTGACCCCGCCGCCCGGCTGAGGCGCCTGGCAACCGACGGCGCCGTGCCCGAGACCCGCGACCGCGGTCACGCGCCAGACGTGCCCGCGCCGGCTCCCCGCCCGCCGGACCGCCCAGCCCTCGGGGAAGCAAGCTGCGACCGGGGGACGCTGGCTCCGAGGCCACGGTCGGGACGCGGGCATCGCCGCGCAGGTGTTCGACAAGGCCGGCGTCGGCCCACCAGGGCTCCGGCGACCCCGAGGTGCGGCGACAGGTCGCTCAGAGCGACCGCCGCATCACACCCTCCGGTACCCTCCGGAACGATGGGTCAGGGCATGCAGGAGCCGCTGTGGACCGAGGTCGAGCCGTCGCAGTTCGCCCACGAGCGCGAGGCCCTCGACTTCGTCCGGCGGCGCCTGCCGAACCGCGAGCCGTGGCGCGCCTGGTCGAACTTCACCTTCATCGACTCGGGCGGCCGCCCGTCGGAGGTCGACCTCCTCATCGTCGCACCCCGCGGGATCGTCCTGGTCGAGGTCAAGTCCTACCCCGACGGCGAGCTCGACGGCGACGGACGCACGTGGCGGTGGAAGCGGCCCGGCAAGGACCTGCGCTCCTACGACAACCCGTTCCACGCCGCCGACGGCAAGGCCAAGCGGCTGAAGAGCCTGCTCCTCGCCCAGCGGGCCCTGCGCGGCGGCAACGCCCCCCGCAACGTCAACCACCTGTGGGTCGACGCCGTCGTCTTCGTCTCCTCCCCGCACCTCACAGTGTCGCTGAGCCAGCGGGGCCGCACCGAGACCTACGGTCCCGACCCGCAGCCCGACCACGAGCAGTCGAACCGCCTGCCCGGCCTCATCGCCCACCTCACCGCTCTCGACGCCTCCCGCGGCGCCCGGGTCGACCGGCCGCTGTCCGCCGCGGTCGCCCGGGCGATGGAGCAGGCCGACGTCCGCCAGTCCGAGCGCTACCGCAACGTGGCGAGCTACCAGCTCGTCGAGCTGCTCGACGAGGGCGAGACCTGGCAGGACTACCGCGCCTCCCACAACGTGTCGCGGGTCGACAAGCGGGTGCGCCTCCACCTGCGCGGCCGCGCCGCCGACGACGCCGAGCGCGCCGCGATCGACCGCGCCGCCGAGCGCGAGTTCCGCCTCCTGTCCAAGCTGCACCATCCCGGGATCGAGACGCCCGAGACCCTCGAGCCCAACCCCCGCGGCCTGGCGACGATCTACCCGTACGACGGCACCGCCGTCCGGCTCGACCATTGGGTCGACACCCACCCCGACGCCGACCTCTACACCCGCCTGTCGCTGCTCCGCGCGACCGCCGAGGCCGTCGCCCACGCCCACGAGCACGGCCTCGCCCACCGCGCGCTCACCCCCCGCCACGTCT
>JACCXR010000034.1 GCA_013696915.1 Euzebyaceae bacterium | reverse complement strand
GGCCCGGCCCGATGCACCGTCGAAGTCATCCCCACCCACCAGGAGCGAACCCGTGTCGACAGAGGTCACCCTCCCCCAGCTCGGTGAGAGCGTCACCGAGGGCACGATCACCGCCTGGCTGGTGGAGGTCGGCGACAGCGTCGAAACCGACCAGCCGCTGTTCGAGCTGAGTTCGGACAAGATCGACACCGAGGTCCCCGCCCCGGCGAGCGGCGTCCTCACCGAGATCAAGGTCCAGGTCGACGAGACCGTGGACGTCGGCACCGTCGTCGCGATCATCGGCGGCGAGGGGGAGACCGACGGCGGTGCGGAGGCCGGGGCCGCGGACGCCGGCACCGACCAGGCGGAGACCGAGGAGGCGCAGACCGAGGAGGCGCCCGACGCCCCCGCCGAGGACGACGTCGCAGAAGCCGAGGGCGCCGCCTCCCGCCAGGAGCGCGAGGCCGTCGCCGCCGAGGGCGAAGACGCGCAGGCGTCGGAGTCCGATGACACCGGCGCGGGCGGCGACGAGCAGGCGTCGGGGACCTACGAGCGGTCAGAGCCCCAGGCGCAGGAGGGCGGGCGCAAGCCGCCGTCCGGGGATGGCAACGGCAAGGGCGACGGCCAGTTGATGTCCCCGCTCGTCCGGCGCATGGTGTCCGAGCACGACCTCGACGTCTCCACCATCAGCGGCTCGGGTCAGGGCGGCCGCATCACCCGCGAGGACGTCGAGGCCGCGATCTCGTCACAGGGTGGCGGGGAGCAGCCGGCCGCCGGAAAGCAGCCGGCTGAGACGCCGTCCGAGCAGCAGGCGGGGTCCCAGCCGAAGGTGAGCCCGCAGCCCGAGCGGCGCCCCACGGTGTCGGCCGGTGACCGCACGCGGGTGGAGGACCTGTCGCGCATCCGTCAGCGCATCGCCGCGAAGATGATGGAGTCGATGCAGTCCTCGGCCCAGCTGACGACCGTGCAGGAGGCCGACGTCACGGCGGTCATGCAGCTCCGCGAGCGCGTGAAGGAGGACTTCAAGGCGCGGGAGGGCGTGTCGCTTTCGCCGTTCGTGTTCCTGTGCCGGGCGGCGGTGCTGACGCTGCGCAACCACCCGGTCGTCAACGCGCTCGCCGACTGGGAGGCCGGCAAGGTCGCGTTCCACGACTACGTGAACCTCGGCATCGCCGTCGACACCGAGAAGGGCCTGCTCGTCCCGAACGTCAAGGGCGCGGACGACCTGTCGCTCGCCGGCCTGGCCAGGGCGATCAAGGAGGCGGCCGACAAGGCCCGCGGCAAGGGCAAGCTCCAGATGCAGGACATCGAGGGCGGCACCTTCACCGTCACGAACACCGGCAGCGTCGGGGTCCTCATCGACACGCCGATCCTGAACTACCCGGAAGTCGCGATCCTCGGGACCGGCGCCATCAAGAAGCGCGCCGTCGTCGTCGAGGACGACAGCGGGCCGGCCA
Source organism: Euzebyaceae bacterium (assembly GCA_013696915.1). Classification (GTDB taxonomy): domain Bacteria; phylum Actinomycetota; class Nitriliruptoria; order Euzebyales; family Egibacteraceae; genus JACCXR01. Next base: position 6,080 of record JACCXR010000034.1, on the reverse strand, counting down.
TCGCCATCCGCGAGATGGTCTACCTCTGCCTCACCTACGACCACCGGCTGATCGACGGGGCCGACGCCGCCCGCTTCGTGACCGCCCTCAAGGAGGTCGTCGAGACGCACGACTGGGCCGCCGAGATCGGGTACTGACCCTCCCCGAGCATGCTCGCGGTCTGGGCCGGCAGGGTCCCCTACACCGAGGCGCTGCGCTGGCAGCGCCTCCTCGTAGAGGCGCGCACGGACGACGCCGTCGACGACGTCCTGCTGACCCTGACCCACGAGCCGGTCTACACCGCCGGCCGGCACGCCGACCTCGGGCGCAACCTGCTCGGCACGCGGCCGGACATCCCGGTCGTGGAGGTCGACCGGGGCGGCGACGTCACGTACCACGGCCCGGGGCAGCTCGTCGCCTACCCGATCCTGCGACTCGCCCGTGCCCGCGGGGTGCGCGCCTACGTCGAGGCGCTCGAGGAGGCGTGCGTCCGCACCTTGGCGTCGTTCGGGGTGCGGGCCCGCCCGGACCGGCGCCGCACGGGCGTCTGGGTCGGCGGGGCGAAGCTCGTCGCGATCGGCATCCGGGTGCGGCAGGGGATCACCAGCCACGGGCTGGCCCTCAACGTGACCACCGACCTCATCGACTACGGCGGCATCGTCCCATGCGGCATCGCCGATGCGGACGTGTGCTCGCTGGCGTCCCTCGGCGTCGACACGACGGTCGAGGAGGTCCGGCGGCGCCTGGTCCCCCACCTCGGCGACACCCTCGGCCGCCCGCTCCAGCCGGCAACCCCCGCCGACCTCGGCCTGACCCGGGGCGCCGCCCGCGCGTAGCTGCCTGCCGGCCCGCGGCGGGTGGTGTCAATCTCCGCTCCCACAGCACCGAGATTGACACCACCTCGACGCAGGACCGTCCGGCGGACGCCGGCTCGTGGCCCGCCGTCGGCACCGGAGTCAGCCGTCGCCGATCTGCATCGTCCAGTAGGCACCGCGTCGGGCTCCTCCGCCGGGGTCGTCGGGCCACAACCGGATCGAGCGCTCGGCCGCGTCGCGCACGAGGCGGGTTACGGGCCACAGCCGTTGGGCGCGGGGCGGTCGACGGGCCGACGGCGTATCCTCCGCGCGGGGGGCGCACGAGAGAGGGGCGGTCATGTCGTTCGATCCCAACAGAGGGCCGGCAGCGGGGTGGACCGACCCGACCGGGCCGACCGAGTGGGGCCAGGGCGGACCACCCCCGCCGCCCCACCCGGGCTACCAGAGCCAGCCGGTGTACGTCGCGCAGTCGACCAACGGGCTCGCGGTCGCCTCCCTGGTGCTCGGCATCCTCTGGCTGTACTGGATCGGATCCATCCTCGCCCTGATCTTCGGCTACGTCGCGAAGAGCCAGATCGACCGCTCGCAGGGGCGGCAGAGCGGCCGCGGCATGGCCGTCGCTGGCATCGTCCTCGGCTGGGTCGGCGTCGGCATCCTCACGCTCGTCATCGTCATCGGCATCGGTGCCGCCGTCTTCAGGTCGGGGACGGGCCTGCGCTGAGCCCGCGCCTAGACTGGCGCACATGACCTCGATCATCCCCGAGCGCGCCACGCGGCTGACCGTGGTGGGGGCGCCGCAGATCGCGCAGCGCAAGCCGTCGTGGCTGAAGCACCAGGTGCCGCTGGCCGGGCCCAACTACCGCGAGCTCAAGCAGACGATGCGGAGCCTGGAGCTCAACACCGTTTGCGAGGAGGCGGCCTGCCCGAACATCCACGAATGCTGGGAGGACCGCGAGGCGAGCTTCCTCATCGGCGGGGAGGACTGCACGCGCCGGTGCGGCTTCTGCAACATCGCGACCGGCAAACCGAAGGGGTACGACACCGACGAGCCCCGCCGGGTCGCGGAGGCCGTCGCCGCGATGGGTCTGAACTTCGCCGTCGTGACCGGGGTGGCGCGCGACGACCTCGCCGACGGGGGCGCGTGGCTGTACGCCGAGACGCTCCGGCAGATCAAGCTCCTCCTCCCCTCCTGCGGCGTCGAACTGCTGATCCCGGACTTCCGCGGTGACACCGGCGCCCTGCGGCAGGTCACCGACGCCGAGCCGGCGATCCTGTCGCACAACCTGGAGACCGTGCGCCGGATCTTCCGCCACACCCGGCCGGCGTTCACCTACGACGGCAGCCTCCAGGTGCTCGACCGGGCACGCTCGGCGATGCCGGCGCGCTGCGCGACGAAGTCGAACCTGATCCTCGGCATGGGCGAGACCGAGGACGAGATCCGCGAGGCGATGCGCGACCTGCGCGCGGTCGGCGTCGGGATCCTCACCATCGGCCAGTATCTCCAGCCGACCCACCGGCACCTCGCGCTCCAGCGGTTCGCGCCGCCCGAGGAGTTCGCGCGGTACGCCTCCTACGGACGCCGACTCGGTTTCGATCACGTCGAATCGGGGCCCATGGTGCGCTCGTCGTTCCGGGCGGGGCGCCAAGCCCAGAGCGCCGGTGTCTGGGACCGGCCGGTCCACGTCGAGGCCTGAGGGCCGGCGCCGGCCGCGCCGCCTTTGGGCGCAGCGAGCCGCTCGCTAGGCTCGTCCGGCCACCAATCGCCGCTGGGAGTCCGTCCTTTCCATGCTGTCCCGCTTCGATGCCATCGTCGCCGCCCTCCTCCAGGTCGAGCCTGCCGAGCTGAACGCCGCCTGCACCCCGGAAGGGGAGGCGACCAGCTCGGTCTGCGTGCTCGTCTACCGCGTCACCGGCCAGCGCCTGGCGGGCACGGTCGCGGGCGCCGTGCTGCCGGCTGCGCTGCGGATCGTGCTCATCGTCGCGCTCGCCTACGTCGCGCAGCGACTCGTCCGCCGCCTGATCAAGCGCTTCGTCCGCGGCGTGACGGAGGAGGGCATCGCGAGGCTGGGCGCGCTCCGCCAGCGCGGTCCCCTTGCAGCCACCGGCCCGATCGACCTGACGCGGGCGACGATGCGCACGGAGACGATCGGCGGCGTGCTGCGGAGCATCTCCACCGCCGTCATCTGGACGGTGGCGCTCTTCCTCGTCCTCGGAGAGTTCAACGTCAACCTCGGGCCGCTGATCGCCGGCGCGGGCATCGCGGGCGTCGCGATCGGCTTCGGGTCGCAGACGCTCGTCCGCGACTTCCTGTCCGGGATCTTCATGCTGCTCGAGGACCAGTACGGGGTCGGCGACATCGTCGACGTCGGGGAGGCCACCGGCGTGGTCGAGGCGATCACGCTGCGCACGAGCAGGTTGCGCGACGTCGAGGGCACGGTGTGGTGGGTGCCGAACGGGGAGATCCGGCGGGTCGGCAACAAGAGCCAGCAGTGGGCGCGGTCGCTGATGGACGTGGGCGTGGCCTACGACACGGACATCACCCACGCCCAGGCCGTCATCAAGGGGGTGGCCGACGACCTGTGGCGCGACCCGGAGTGGTCCGAGCAGATCATCGAGGAGCCGGAGGTCTGGGGGGTCGAGAACTTCGGGCCGAACGAGATCGTCATCCGGATGGTGCTGAAGGTCCAGCCGGCGAAGCAGTGGGCGGTCAACCGCGAGCTCCGCGCCCGGCTCAAGCAGGCATTCGACGCCGCCGGGATCGAGATCCCCTTCGCGCAGCGCACGATCTGGGTGCGGCACGAGGACGGGGCGCCGGCCAGCACCGCGCACCGCCGGTCCGAGGCAGGACCCGAGGGCATCGAGAACAGCGGTCCCGTGCTCCGCGGCCCTCTTAACGCCCCCGAAACACCGAAGTAATGGCCGGGACACCGCGCCTGCCTACCGTGCTTGGCCGGGTGACGGGCGGCCGGGCTGACGTCACCGAGCCGATATCCGACCAAGGAGCAACCGTTGACGCGCTCACCAGATGAGGTCCTGTCGCAGATCTCCGATGACGGGATCGCCTTCGTCGATCTCCGCTTCTGCGACCTGCCGGGCCTCATGCAGCACTTCACCGTCCCGGCGTCGGAGTTGACCGAGGAGGTGTTCTCCGACGGGCTGGGGTTCGACGGCTCGTCGATCCGCGGGTTCCAGCAGATCCAGGAGTCGGACATGATCCTGGTGCCCGACCCCGAGACGGCGGTGGTCGACACCTTCCGTCAGCACCCCACGCTCAACCTCAACTGCTTCGTGCAGGACCCGGTCACGGGCGAGTCCTACAGCCGCGACCCGCGCTACATCGCGCAGAAGGCCGAGCAGTACCTCAAGGGCACCGGCATCGCCGACACCGCCTACTTCGGGCCTGAGGCCGAGTTCTTCATCCTCGACGACGTCCGCTACGACACCACCGCCCGCTCGTCGTACTACTACGTCGACTCGGTCGAGGGCCAGTGGAACTCCGGCAGGGAGGAGGGACCCAACCTCGGGTACAAGATCCGCCACAAGGAGGGCTACTTCCCCCTCCCGCCGATGGACCACTTCCAGGACCTGCGGTCGGAGATGGCCGTGCAGATGGAGAAGGCGGGCATCCAGATCGAGGTGCAGCACCACGAGGTCGGCACCGCCGGGCAGGCCGAGATCGACATGCGCTTCGACACCCTGCTGCGGACCGCCGACAAGCTCATGCTCTTCAAGTACATCGCCCGCAACGTGGCGAACGCCTACGGCAAGACCGTCACCTTCATGCCCAAGCCGATCTTCGGCGACAACGGGTCCGGCATGCACACCCACCAGTCGCTGTGGGACGGCGACGACCCGCTGTTCTTCGACGAGCAGGGCTACGCGCAGCTGTCCGACCTCGCCCGCTGGTACATCGGCGGCCTGCTGTCGCACGCGCCCGCCCTGCTCGCGTTCACCAACCCGACGACGAACAGCTACCGGCGGCTCGTGCCCGGCTACGAGGCGCCGGTCAACCTGGTCTACAGCCAGCGCAACCGCTCGGCGGCCTGCCGCATCCCGCTGGTGTCGAAGTCGCCGAAGGCCAAGCGGGTCGAGTTCAGGGTCCCCGACCCCTCGTGCAACCCCTACCTCGCGTTCAGCGCGATGCTGATGGCGGGCATCGACGGCATCAAGAACAAGATCGAGCCGCCCGACCCCGTCGACAAGGACATCTACGAACTCCCCCGCGAGGAGTTGCTCAACCTCCCGAGCGTCCCGGCCAGTCTGGAGGAGGCCCTCGCCGCGCTCACCGACGACGAGGAGTTCCTGCTCGACGGCGGTGTCTTCACCCAGGACGTCATCGACACCTGGATCGACTACAAGATGGAACACGAGGTCTCGGCCATCCGCCTGCGCCCCCACCCCCACGAGTTCCATCTCTACTACGACATCTAGGCGCTCGGTCGCTCGCGGAGGCCGCCGAACGCCGTTCTAGGCCTATGACCTGCGGAAACACAGTGACCGTATTTCGCCGAGGGTGGCCGCAGCCGTCCGCATTTCTGCGGACTAGAGGCGGACTGACAAGATCATGCGGACTAGATGCGGACTGAACGGCCGCCCGGAGGCCGCCGCTCCAGGGCCCGTTCTCCGACGAGAACGGGCCCTCGGCGGCGGCCGGTTCGGCTGCTGGCACGGCCTGGCCCGTGCCGCTGATTGCCGTCCTAGGCGATCACTGGCATATGCGGCAGGCAGCCATGCCTTGCAGGAGCTGGCTGCAGCGGGTCTGGCGGTGTGGCCATGCGACTGTTCAGAACGGCAGACTTGCAATATGGGCAACCGACCCCACATCGACCAGGCTGTTCTGCACCGACAGGCCCAGGTCGCGGTGCTGGCCGGCCTGCTGCGTGGCGACATCGACGCGCTCGTCGAGGCGGTCGCTCCCGCCGACATCCCAGGTTGGTTCACACCGGACGTCGCGGTGCTCGAGCTGGCGATGAGCGCGCTGGACCTGGCCAGTATCCCGGGCTCCGAACCCCTCCAGTACGAGGGCCTGCGCGAGCGCTACCTGCCGGAAGTTGAGTTCCGCGGGCGCGTCGAGCACCGCAACAGCCAGTACGCGCTGTACGCCGCCTCCTGCATGCGCGGCGGACTGCAACCCGACCTGCTCAACGACGCAGGCTGGTGGCAGACCCGCCTGTGGATCTACGCGGTCTACGCCGCGGTGATCTACAGCCGAGCCGCCGCGGCCCGTCGCAGCACCACCCTCGAGCAGGTCGCTCACGACCTTGCGGCTCGGCACGGGCTCGTCGA
>JACCXR010000570.1 GCA_013696915.1 Euzebyaceae bacterium | reverse complement strand
GCGAACAGGCCGGCATCGACCTCGAGGTCCGCGGCGGCGACGTTGTCGTCGACGTGGCCGGGACGCGACGCCCCGACGATGACACTGGACACCGCCCGCTGGCGCAGGCACCAGGCGAGCGCGAGCTGCGCGGGCGTGCCGCCGGCCTCCTCGGCGAGGGGCTTGAGTCGCTGCACCGCGTCGAGCGTGTCCTGCGTGAAGTAGCGCTGCATGAACTTCGCGTCCCCGCCGGCGGCTCGGCTGCCCTCGGGGACGTCGTCGACCGAGGTGTACTTGCCGGTCAGGACCCCCATGGCCAACGGCGACCAGACGACGTTGCCCAGGCCGAGGTCCTCGCACGTCGGCAGGACGCGCTGCTCGATCCCGCGCCAGAGCGCCGAGTACTGCGGCTGGTTGCTGACCGGCTCGGCGAGGTTGCGGGCACGGCACAGCGACACCGCGTGGGCGATCTGGTCGGCGGACCACTCGGAGGTGCCCCAGTACAGGACCTTCCCCTGCCGGATCAGGTCGGTCATGACCTGGCAGGTCTCCTCGAGCGGCGTGCCGGTGTCGTAGCGGTGGCACTGGTAGAGGTCGACATGGTCCGTGCCGAGGCGTCGCAGCGAGTGGTGGAGCTGCTCCCAGACGTGCTTGCGGCCGAGGCCCTGGTCGTTGGGCCCCTCGGACATCGGAAAGTAGACCTTGGTGGCGAGGACGTAGGAGTCGCGCGGGTAGCCGGAGAGCGCCTTGCCGACGACCTCCTCGGCGCGACCGCCCATGTAGACGTTCGCGGTGTCGAAGAACGTCACGCCGAGGTCGTGGGCCCGCCAGATGCACTTCTTGGCGGTCTCCTCCTGCACCGAGCCCCCGTAGGTGAGCCAGGACCCGAGCCCGACGCTCGACACCTTCACGCCCCAGCGGCCGAGCCTGCGGTACTCCATCCTGTCCGTCCTTGGTCGTCGTGCCGTGGTCGTCGTGCCGTGCCGCGGGCCAGCCTAGCCACCGGGCTCCCGACGGCCGCAGACGGCGCGGACGTCGGCGAGCGCCGCACGCATCCTTTCGACGGAGGCGCCGAGCTCGTCCGACGTGGCTCCGGGCCGGGCGAGGACCGACTCGACCTCTTCGGCGAAAATGTCGGGGCGCCGGCGCATCTGCGCGATCAGCCGCAGGGCGCCCTTCTCGTTCAGCAGCCATCTGCCGTTGTGCCCGGAGAGCGCCGCGACCATGACAGCGACGGCGCGGTGCAGCTGCCCGACCGTCGCGAGGACGTCGCCGCGCCGGCCGCTCTTGTCGGCCTGCTCCAGGGCGAAGCCGGCCTCCCAGAGCCGATCGGCGAGCGCCCGCCGGAGCGGCGGGGAACTCGCCGAGCTCTGCGCGCAGCCCCGCGAGCGCGCCCCCGGGGTCGGCGAGGACCCGGGCGACGGCGAGTTCGCCGGCGTAGCGGTGCGCGGGGAAGCCGAAGGGGTGGCCGACCTGGTGGTGCACGGTCACGTCGCCCGCCCGGGCGGCGGCGACCGCGGCGCGGACCCGGTCGACATCGCGGAAGATCCAGTCGACCCGACGGCCGCCGACGGTCAGCCAGGCGCCGCCGTCGACCCACGGTCCCCAGTCGCCGAAGGCGGTCACGGCGGCGGTGGGGCGCCGGTCGTCGAGGTCGTGGGCCACGGCGTCGAGCGCGGCGCGGGAGGGGCGCTGGGCGGGGTCGTAGTACAGCCCGAGGTCGACGTCCGCCTCCGCGTCTGCCACGCCCGTGGCCCACGAACCGCCCAGCGTGACCCCGACGATCCCCGGAATCTCCGCCAGGCGCCCGGCGATCGCGGCGGCGAGGTCGGACGGGTCGGACGGGTCGGACGGGCCGGACGGGCCGGACGGGTCGGACGGGTCGGACGGGCCGGACGAGTCGGACGTCAATGGGTGGCGTTCGCACCGCGCGCTTCGGCGCAGGCCGCGGCCAGGCGTGCGAATTCGGGGCCGCGCAGCCCGTGGGCGAGCGCGCCGAGGAGTGCAGGCAGGGGTACGTCGAGCCGGAGCCGGACGTAGCCAGGCTCGCGGTCGGGGTCGAGCTCGACCTGGTCCGGGTCCACGCGCAGCTCCAGCCGGGGGACCGGGGGCCATTCGAGGTCGGCGCCCTGCTCGTCGGCGAGGTAGTCCCACGTCTCCGGCGCGACCTGGCCGAGCAGCGCGTGGAGGCGACCGAGATCCCCGGCCAGACGGGGCAGGACCTCACCGACCTCGTGCAACCGGTCGTC
>JACCXR010000557.1 GCA_013696915.1 Euzebyaceae bacterium | reverse complement strand
GTCCACCAGCGCGACCGCCCGCGCGACGGAGCGTTCCGCCGACCGCAGGGCGGGGGCGAGGCGCTCCAGCGGCTCGACCGGGAACCCGCCTCCGCTCGGCGCGAGCGCGGCGAGCCCGCCCGGGAGCTCGGCCATGGCCTCCGTCACGGTGAGGCCCGCGTCGGCGACTCCTCGGGCGCCTCCCGCCAGCCCGCTCGTGGTCGTCAGGCTGCGGCCCAGGAATGGCACGGCTGCAGCTGCGCGCACGTGCGCGGCGCCCAGGGCGAGTTCCGCCGACCGCACCGCGCCCCGCGCGGCCGTGAAGTGCTCTGTGGCCACAGGCAGGTCGACCTGCTGGAGTGCCCGACGGCCGGCGAACAGGGCCTGCTGGGCCCGGGTCAGGTCGCTGCGGGCATGGAGCAGCGCGACGGCGAGCGCCACCAGCCACGCGACGAGGACGATCCCCACCGCCGCAGCCACCAGGCGCCCGACGGGGCGTCCCGCGCGCTGCGCCGGTCCCTCGCTGGTCACAACCGCAGGGTCAGTCACGATGGGTCGTTGCGGGCAACTTCCGTCGCGTCAGCCAGTCGAAGCGCGGTCGTGGCGGCGCTCAGCAGCAGGGCGCCACGCCCGACACGGTCGCCTCGACCGCCGCGCGGAGCGCGACGCGGCAGACCTGTTGACATCCGGCCCCGCGAGCCGGCCGCATATCGTATCGACTCCCGGACCACCCACCCTCTCGATCCGGAGGTCACGAATGCTCCTCGCCGTGCTCGGCGCCGGCACCATGGGTGCGGGCATCGCCTACGTGGCGGCCCGCGCGGGCATCGAGACCAGGCTCCACGACGCCGGCGACGAGGCCCTCGCGGGCGGGCTGCGGCGGGTCGAGGGCGACCTCGCCGGCGCCGTGGCCAGGGGCAAGCTGGACGCGGCCGCGGCAGAAGCCGCGCGTGCGCGCCTGACGGCGGTCCCGCGGCTGGAGGAGGCCGCCGCAGGCGCCGACCTCGTGATCGAGGCCGTGGTCGAGGACATGGCCGTCAAGCGGGGGCTCGTCGCCGCGGTGGAGCCGCTGGTCGGGGCCGATGCCGTCATCGCAACGAACACGTCCGCCCTGTCGGTCACCGAGATCATGGCTGCGCTGGCCGACCCGGGGCGTGGCGTCGGGATGCACTTCTTCAACCCCGTCCGCGCCATGCGGCTGTGCGAACTGGTGATCGGACTGGAGACGCGCGCGTCCACGGTCGCCGTCGCCGAGTCCGCGGCCCGGGGGATGGGCAAGGAGACCGTCCGCGTCCGCGACGTACCCGGCTTCGCGACGTCCCGCATCAACGCCGTCATCGGCAACGAGGCCTTCTTCATGCTCGCGGAGGGTGTCGCGTCCGCCGAGGACATCGACACGGCGGTCCGCCTGGGACTGAACCATCCGATGGGCCCGTTGGAGATGGCCGACCTCGTCGGCCTCGACGTCCGGCTGGCGGTCCTCGGCGAGCTCCGCCGATCGCTCGGCGACAAGTACCGGCCGGCGCCCCTCATGGAGCAGTACGTGAAGGCCGGCCGGCTGGGCCGCAAGACCGGCCGGGGCGTCTACACCTACGACCCCGAAGGCAACCGCGTCAGCTGAGCCCGCTGCCGTTCCGCGGCTGCCGGCTGTGCCTGGACGCCGCCCCGACGGCTCGCCAATGCTTGCTCGTCCTGGCATCCCGCGGTCCCGGGAGCGCCCACGAGCCACACCCCCATCTGCTCTGCCTCGACCGTGATGAGATTGCCCTCGCGACGATGGCGTGCGTATTCGTTCGGTGTCCACGCGATGGGCTCGATGCGCCCGGCAGTGGGCCAGCCGATGGCACGGAGCCGGTCGGCGTAGCGTGGCGGGAGCCGCTCCGCGACGACCAGCACGTCGATGTCGCTCTCGTCGTTGCAGTCCCCCCGCGCAACGGACCCCGAAGACGACTGCGGCGCGCACGCCGAGCAAGGGATCGACGGCCGCGACGAAATCCCGAGCTTCCTGGACGAGGCCGGCACGCTCGTCCCGCCGGCGCGCGCGCACGATCTGTGCTGCACGCCCGCTCGAGGACCGCGCGCTCACGCCGGTCCCCCGGCCTTGCGCCCCACGCCGTGCAGCAAGCTCTTCAACGCGCACTGCGCCGCCATCTCGGCGTGGAACACCGCGCCCTCGCCGAACCGCTCGCGCGCGAGCAGTCGCGCCATCTCGAGGTTGCGGGCGCCGGTCATCGCCCACCGCTGGTATTCCGGCTCGTCGAAGGGCTGCACGACACTGGACGCTACCGCGCCGCACAGCAGAAGGGGCGGCGCCGATGGCGCCGCCCCTTGAGCGTGGTTAAAAGTGCGGTGGACCTAGAAGTCCATGCCGCCCATGCCGCCCATGCCGCCGTCGTGGCCGTGGCCGCCACCGCCGCCGGCCTCCTTGGGCTCGGGCTTGTCGGCGACCAGGGTCTCGGTCGTCAGCAGGAGCCCGGCGATCGACGCTGCGTTCTGCAGCGCCGAGCGCGTGACCTTCGCCGGGTCGACGACGCCGAACTTGATCATGTCGCCGTACTCGCCGGTCAGGGCGTTGAGGCCCTCACCGATCCCGAGGCCGCGCACCTTCTCGACGACGACGGAGCCCTCGTGGCCGGCGTTCTGCGCGATCCAGCGCAGCGGCTCGACCAGGGCCTTGCGAACGATGTTCGCGCCCGTCGCGTAGTCGTCGGAGAGGTCCAGCTTGTCCAGCGCCGTCGCGGCCTGGAGCAAAGCGACCCCGCCACCGGCAACGATGCCCTCCTCGACGGCCGCGCGGGTCGCCGAGAGGCTGTCCTCGATGCGGTGCTTCTTCTCCTTGAGCTCGACCTCGGTGGCCGCGCCGACCTTCACCACGGCGACGCCGCCGGAGAGCTTCGCGAGACGCTCCTGGAGCTTCTCACGGTCCCAGTCGGAGTCGGTCTTCTCGATCTCGGCCTTGATCTGGCTGATCCGGCCCTTGATGTCGTCCTCGGCGCCTGCGCCCTCGACGATCGTGGTGTTGTCCTTGGTGATCGTGATCTTGCGGGCCTTGCCGAGCAGGTCGACGGTCACGCTGTCCAGCTTGAGGCCCACCTCCTCGGAGATGACCTGCGCGCCGGTCAGGATCGCGATGTCCTGGAGCATGGCCTTGCGGCGGTCGCCGAAGCCCGGGGCCTTGACGGCGGCGGACTGGAAGGTGCCGCGGATCTTGTTCACGACCAGGGTGGCGAGGGCCTCGCCCTCGACGTCCTCGGCGATGATCACCAGCGGGCGACCCGCCTGCATGACCTTCTCGAGGACCGGCAGCAGGTCGTGGACCGCGGAAACCTTCTGGTTCGCGATCAGGACGTACGGCTCGTCGAAGACGACCTCCATCCGCTCGGTGTCGGTCACCATGTAGGGCGACACGTAGCCCTTGTCGAACTGCATGCCCTCGACGAAGTCGAGCTCCAGGCCGAAGGTCTGCGACTCCTCGACGGTGATGACCCCGTCCTTGCCGACCTTGTCCATCGCCTCGGCGATGATCTCGCCGATCTCCGGGTCGTTGTTCGCCGAGATCGAAGCGACGTTCGCGATCTCTTCCTGGGTCTCGATGTCGCGGGACATCTGACCGATCTGCTCGACGACGCGCTCGACGGCCTGCTCGATGCCGCGCTTGAGCAGCATCGGGTTTGCGCCGGCGGCGACGTTGCGCATGCCCTCGTGGACCATCGCCTGAGCCAGGACGGTCGCGGTGGTGGTGCCGTCACCCGCGACGTCGTTGGTCTTGGTGGCGACCTCCTTGGCGAGCTGGGCGCCCATGTTCTCGTACGGGTCCTCCAGCTCGATCTCGCGGGCGATCGTCACGCCGTCGTTCGTGATCGTGGGGGAGCCCCACTTCTTCTCAAGGACGACGTTGCGACCCTTGGGGCCGAGCGTGACCTTGACCGCGTCAGCGAGCTTGTTGACGCCGTTCTCCAGCTTGCGCCGGGCGTCCTCGTGGAACTTCAGTTGCTTGGCCATTTGTTGCCTCCTACTTCTGGACGATCGCGAGAATGTCGCGAGCCGACAGGATCAGGTACTCCTCACCGCTCACCTTGATCTCCGTGCCGCCGTACTTCGAGTAGACGACGGTGTCGCCCTCGGAGACGTCCAGGGCGATGCGCTGGCCCTGGTCGGAGATGCGGCCGGGGCCCACGGCGATGACCGTGCCCTCCTGCGGCTTCTCCTTGGCCGTGTCGGGAATGACCAGTCCGCTGGCGGTGGTCTGCTCCGCCTCGTTGGCCTTCACGACAACCCGGTCCTCGAGGGGCTTGAGCGCAACCTGGGTGGTGGTCGCCATGCTTCCTCCTTCATGTCGATGGGTGCCGACGCGCGGCGACCCGCGACGTCGATCTGAGGGTGACTTTCCGCGTGGCACGCGGCTGGCACTCTGGTATCGCGAGTGCCAAAGAGGACGCTAGCAGTCCCCGGCCGGGAGTGCAAGGGGACCGCGCTGTTCCTGCGCGCTCTACGCTCAGGTCCGCCGAGACGGCTGCAGAATATCGGGGGTTCACTTTGCGTGACGTTGTGTTATCCTGCGTAGGAAGGCGATCGCAGGTGACGGCGGGTTCAGAGGAAACGTCCAGCAGAGGGAGGCGGCGTGTCGGAGTACCAGAGACGGCTTGGCAGCCGGTTGCGCGCCATTCGCCAACAGCAGGGGCTCACGCTTCAGCAGGTCGAGGAACTCTCCACTGGCCGGTGGAAGGCCGTGGTGGTCGGCTCGTACGAACGCGGGGACCGAGCGGTCTCCGTGGCCAAACTGGCCGAGTTGAGCGAGTTCTACAACGTGCCGGTGTCCGAGCTGCTGCCCAAGGAGGACCTCGCCGCGGTCGCGTCGGCGAACGGCCCCTCGCGCGTCATGCTCGATCTGCGCCGGCTGTCGCGGTCCGACCTCGACCCGGAGCTGCGGCCGGTCTCCCGCTTCGCCCACACGATCCAGCTCCAGCGGGGGGACTTCAACGGCAACGTGCTGACGATCAGAGGTGAGGATCTGCGCGCGCTGTCCGTGATCTACGGGACGGATCCCGAGGACCTCGTGATCCGGTTGGAGGACGAGGGCGTCCTGGCGCACGCGTAGCGGCTCGGGACCGCCGAGCCGCCCCCCTGCGGTCAGGGCCGCCCCCTGCGGTCAGGGCGGCTCCCGCTGCGGTCAGGGCCGCTCCCGCTGCGGTCAGGGCCGCCCCCGCTGCGGTCAGGGCCGCCCCCACCTTTTCGGGGGCGGAAGGGCCTTTTAGCCCCACGCCGAGGTGGGGGCGGCCCTTCCTGATTCCGCGGGGGGCCTTTCTGGTGGGCTCTCGCTGGGGCGGCCCTTCCTCGTGCGCCCCTCGGTGGGAGCGGCCCTCCTCGTGCCGCTTCGCTGGAGGGAGGCCCTACCGACCGCCTGCCCTCGTGGGGGCGGTGATTCCTGGTGTCCTGGTTCGTCACCGGCAGCGCGCTGGGTGGGGGCTGAAGGGCAAGAGCACCCCCCGCGCTGGGGTCAGCGGAGGGCGAGGAGCCAGGCGCCCTGGTCGGTGTAGCCCGCTCTGGTGTAGGCGGCGATGGCGGGAGCGTTGTCGCTGCGGACGTGGAGGGTGACGACCGGGAAGCCGTCGGCCAGCAG
>JACCXR010000529.1 GCA_013696915.1 Euzebyaceae bacterium | reverse complement strand
GGCACGAAGTGCCCGTCCATGACGTCCCACTGGATGCGGTCGACGCCGGCCTTCTCGAGAGCCTGGCACTCCTCGCCCAGCCGGGCGAAGTCGGCCGGAAGGACGGACGGGACGATGCGGGGGCGGGCGGCGGCCATGTCGGTGACCATAGGCGCGCCGGCTCGGCGGCGCCTCCCCCCACCGGGGCCATTCCAGGGGGATGCCTCACCCACCGGTTGTATGCGGCAGCCGCACCCGCGAGCATGCGGAGCATGGAGCAGGCCATTCGCCTGGTGATAGTCGACGACCACGAGATGGTCCGCGACGGGTTGAAGGCGATGCTGTCGCGGTACAGCGGCGCGGTCGTGGTCGTCGGCGAGGCCAGCGACCGTGACTCCGCGCTGCGCGTGGCGCGGGACCAGCATCCCGACGTGGTGCTGCTCGACGTCCGCCTCAAGGGTGAGAGCGGGCTGGACCTATGTGCCGAGCTGCTGCGCAACGACCCCGAGTGCCGGGTGGTGTTCCTCACCGTGTACGACGACGAGCAGTACCTGTTCCAGGCGCTGCGCGTCGGTGCGTCCGGCTTCCTGCTGAAGCGCGTCGACGGCGCCGAGCTGGTCGGCCACCTCGAGCGCGTGCTCGAGGGCGTGACCGTGATCGACCCGACACTGGCCGGTCGCGTGGCGGCGTCGGCCGCCCGGCTGCACGCCGGCGAGTTCTGGCCCGGCGCACACCTCGGCCTGACGCAGCGGGAGAGCGAGGTCCTCGCGCTGATGGTCTCCGGCCGCTCGAACAAGGCCATCGCCGGCAAGCTCGTCGTCAGCGAGGAGACGGTCAAGACGCACGCCCGCGGCATCTACCGCAAGCTCGAGGTGAACGACCGCGCGCAGGCGGTCGCGGTCGCCCTGCGCGAAGGGGTCTTCCACTGAGCGCGGCGAGCGGACTCGGCCTCGCGGACGCGGCGCGCGAGCGTCGGCTGCTGCTGCGCATCATCGACACGATCGCCGCCGGACTCGAACTGGAGCCGCTTGCGCAGGGCCTCGCCGAGCTGATCACCGAGGCGACCGACACCGACGTGTGCTTCGTGCACGTGCTCGACACCGACCGCCGGGTGCTGACGCTGACGGGGGCGACGCCGCCGTACGACGCCGTCGTCGGACGCGTGACCCTGGCGGTCGGCGAGGGCCTGACGGGGTGGGTCGCGGCCAACGGCCGGCCCGCGGTGCTGATCGACGACAAGCGTGCCGACCCCCGCTACCGCTACATCTCCGAGCTCCAGGGCGAGCGGTACACGTCGATGGCGTCGGTGCCGATGACGAGCAGGCCGGGAGCGCTCGTGGGCGTGCTCAACGTCCACACCGTCGAGCGGCGCGTCTTCGGCGGGGCGGACGTGCGCCTGCTCTCGTCCATCGGCAGCCTTGTCGCGGGCGCCATCGTGAGCGCCCGGCTGCACCGCAGGGTCGCCGAGCGCGAGCAGGCGCGCGAGCGTTTCGCGGAGCGCATCGTCGCCCTCCAGGAGGGCGAGCGCCGGCGCCTCGCGGCCGAGATCCACGACGGCATCAGCCAGCGCATCGTCGGGCTGGCGTTCTACCTGTCCGCGGCCGCGGACGCGGTCGCCACGGACGCAACGTTCGCGGCGCAGCAGATCGCGGCGGCGCGCCTCCTGGCCCGCGAGGCGCTCGACGAGACGCGGGTCGCGATCGCGGGCCTGCGGCCGCCGGTGCTCGACGATCTCGGGCTGGGTGCGAGCATCGCCAGCCTAAGACGATCGGTCCCCGACGTCGACGTCGACGTCGATGTCGACGTCGCGCCGGGCGCGCTGGCCGAGCACGTCGAGACCGCGCTGTACCGCATCGCGCAGGAGGCGCTGCAGAACGTCGCAAAGCACGCCGGGGCCGAGCACGTCTCCGTCACGCTGCGGGCAGCGGGAACGGACGCGGTGGAGCTGCGGGTCGGTGACGACGGCCGCGGCTTCGCGCTCGACGACCGGCCCGGCGCGGCGCGGGTGAGCTACGGCCTGTCGGGCATGCGCGAGCGGGCCGAGCTCATCAGCGGCACGCTCCGCGTGCAGTCCCGACCGGGCGCCGGCACGACCATCATCGTGCGCGTGCCGGTCATTCAAGCGGCGGGCTCCAGCTCGCGTGAGTAGTGGCCCGCCGCCGCGGCGGCGTTGCAGCGGGCGCGGTGCGCGAGGGCGTCCTGGGCCAGTCCGACGTTGCCGGGCTCGCCACGCCAGGCGGCCAGCGCCGGGTCGACGAGCGCGCG
>JACCXR010000543.1 GCA_013696915.1 Euzebyaceae bacterium | reverse complement strand
CGTCGACGGCGACGACGGTCTCGTCCGGCCGGCCGACCTTCGCGCCGATCGACGCCGGCACGCAGAACCCCATGGTCCCGAGTCCACCGGAGTTGATCCACGACCGGGGCTGCTCGTAGCGGATGTGCTGGGCGGCCCACATCTGGTGCTGGCCGACCCCGGTCACGACGATGCCGGTCCCGTTCAGCTTCTCGCCGATGGCGCGGATCGCCGTCTGCGGCTTCAGCGGGCCGTCGGCCTGCTGGTCGACCCGCAGGGGGTGGCCCGCCTGCCATTCACGCAGCTGGCGCCACCAGGGGGCGAGGTCGCAGCGGGGCGTCTCGCCTGCCTCCTCGAGCGCCTCGAGCGCTTCGACGATCTGGCCGATGACCACGCGGCAGTCGCCGACGATCGGAACGTCGGGCTCGCGGTTCTTGCCGATCTCGGCCGGGTCGACGTCGACGTGGACGACACGGGCGTGCGGCGCGAAGGACGCGAGGTTGCCGGTCACGCGGTCGTCGAACCGGCTGCCCAGCGCCACGATGAGGTCGGCCCGCTGCAGCGCCGTGATGGCCGTCCAGTGACCGTGCATGCCGGGCATGCCGAGGTGCTGCGGGTGACTGTCGGGGAACGCGCCCCTGGCCATCAGGGTGGTGACGACCGGCAGCCCGGCGAGTTCGGCGAGGCGCCGCAACTCCGCGGAGGCGTCGGCCTTGATGACTCCTCCTCCGGCGTAGATCACCGGACGGGCGGCGGTGAGCATCTCCCGCGCCGCCTCGCGGACCATCTTGGAGTGGCCGCGCACCGTCGGCTTGTAGCCGGGGAGCGACAGGCGGTCCGGCCAGACGAACTCGGCGGTCCCGTTCAGCACGTCCTTGGGGACGTCGATCAGGACGGGGCCGGGGCGACCGGTCGCGGCGATGTGGAATGCCTCGGCGATCGCGCCGGCGATTCGGTCCGGGTCGCGCACCATCTCGTTGTGCTTCGTGACCGGCATCGTGATGCCCGTGATGTCGGCCTCCTGGAACGCGTCGCCGCCCACCGCACCGGTCGGCACCTGCCCGGTGATCGCGACGATCGGGACGGAGTCCATGTGGGCGTCGGCGAGGGCTGTGACGAGGTTCGTGCCGCCGGGACCGGACGTCGCGATCACCACCCCCACCCGGCCGGTCGCGTGCGCGTAGCCCTCGGCCATGTGCCCCGCGCCCTGCTCGTGGCGGGCGAGGACGTGCCGGATGGGCGAGTCGATGATGGGGTCGTACGCGGGGAGGATCGCGCCGCCCGGGTGGCCGAACATCACCGTCACGCCCGCTGCCTCGAGGGACGCGATCACCGCCTGCGCTCCGCTGATCTGCATCGGTTGCACCCTTCTGTGGGGTCCCGGACGGGGAAAACGAAAGACCTCCCGCCGCAGGCAGAGAGGTCACGCGTCCCGGCAGCGGAAGCTGCTAGCCGGGGCGCTCCGCCGCGGGTACGCACAGCGGGAGGGAGGCCTGCGGTGTTCGCATGACTGCCTACCTCCTTCGCCGGTGTCCCGGACGCCGTCCGGAGCCGCAGTGTCGGGCGGTCGTCGGGATGTGTCAACTCGGGGGCGGCGGCATCCCCCGCCTGGGCGAAGTCCCCGGCGGGAGAAAAAAACCAGTCAAATGAGGTTCGCGGGCCTCCTGACTCGGGCAAGATGGGGACACTCCGACGCACCATGCGGGGGGCGGGTTCCCGCCCCCTCCCCCCGCAGACGGTGTCTCGGGAGAGATGGGTTCCCGCCCTCGGATCTCCGACAGACGGGCTGAGTGCCTGTCCCGACGGCCCGGGCCCCCGCCCGGGCCGTCGCTGCGTCTAGGACCTCGTCATGCCGATCTCGTTCAGGCCGCCGGGGACGTCGATGCCGGCGCGGTGCACGGTGGCCGTCATCCCGGCGGGGTACGCGAGGCCGGACAGGTACGCGCCCACCTCGGGAGCCAGCTGTGGACCGGTCAGCAGCAGCGGCGCCCTGTGCGCGGCCGCCCAGCCGCTCACGGCGAGCGCCATCGCCCAGCCGGTCCCCCCGTCGACGGCGACGAAGCCGTCACCCTCCCGGCCTGCCCGGCGATCCCAGCCGTCGCGGGCGACGGCCGCCGAGGTGGCCGCGCGGTTGACGCC
>JACCXR010000494.1 GCA_013696915.1 Euzebyaceae bacterium | reverse complement strand
CCGCGGTGGTGCGCTGGGCGCCGGCACGGCGACGGCCCGCGGCGGGCGGCGAGCCGGGGGGACGGCGGCGCGCGACCCCGGACCGTAGGATCAGTGGCTCATGGCGATCACCAAGTACCTCGGCACCGAGACCGAATTCGGCATCTCGGTCATCGGGCGGCCCGACTTCAACCCGGTGCTCGCGTCCTCGCTCGTCGTCAACGCCTACGCCGCCGACGGCCGCCACCGCGCGCGGTGGGACTACGAGGAGGAGAACCCGCTGCGCGACGCGCGCGGCTTCACCCAGGCCCCGGCCCACTCCCAGGAGCCCCCGCCGGAGGACGACATCGGCCTGGCGAACTCGATCCTGTCGAACGGCGCCCGGTTCTACGTCGACCACGCCCACCCCGAGTACTCGTCGCCGGAGGTGTCCAACCCCCGCGACGCGGTGATCTGGGACAAGGCCGGGGAGCGGATCCTCGAGGTCGCCGCGGCCAAGGCGGCGGAACTCCTCCCCGGCGGATCGCCCGGAAAGCCCGGCCGGATCCTGATCACCAAGAACAACACCGACGGCAAGGGCGCCGCCTACGGGATGCACGAGAACTACATCCTCGACCGCGCCCTGCCGTTCGGCGAGGTCGTCCGCCACATCACGCCGTTCTTCGTGACCCGGCAGGTGATGGTCGGCGCCGGCAGGCTCGGCAACGAGTTCGGCCTCGACGACGTGCCCTACCAGATCGCCCAGCGCGCCGACTTCTTCGAGGTCGAGGTCGGCCTGGAGACGACGCTGAAGCGGCCGATCGTGAACACCCGGGACGAACCGCACGCCGACCCGGATCGCTTCCGCCGCCTCCACGTCATCATCGGCGACGCGAACATGAGCGAGGTCTGCACCTACCTCAAGGTCGGCTCGTGCGCGCTGGTCCTCGCGATGATCGAGGACAGCTTCCTCCCGGACCCGCCGCTGATCGCGCAGCCGGTGCGGGCGCTGCACGAGGTCTCGCACGACCTCACCTGCGCCCTCCCGGTCGAGTTGAAGGACGGCCGGAAGGTGCGGCCGACCGAGGTGCAGTGGCACTACCTCGAACAGGCGCAGAAGTACATCGAGACCCGCGAGGCACCGGACTGGGCCCGCGACGTGACGGCCGTCTGGGAACGGGTCCTCACGGCGCTCGAGGATGACCCGATGAGCCTCGACGGGGTCGTCGACTGGGTGACGAAGTACCGGATCCTGCAGCGCTACGCGGAACGCGACGGCCTCGCGTGGGACGCCGACAAGCTGAAGCTCATCGACGTGCAGTACCACGACGTCCGCCTCGACAAGGGGCTCTACAACCGGATGGCGGCCAGCGGCCGTTGTGAGCGGCTCGTGGACGAGGCCGAGATCCGCGCCGCCATGACCGCCCCGCCCGAGGACACCCGCGCGTACTTCCGCGGGCGGTGCCTGGAGAAGTACCGCGATCAGGTGGCCGCGGCCGGGTGGGACTCGATCATCTTCGACGTCGGCCGGGACACGCTCCAACGCGTGCCGATGATGGACCCCGCGCGCGGCGGACGCGCCATGACCGAGGAGCTGATCGAGCGCTGCGCGACCGCCGCCGAGCTCCTCGACGAGCTCCAGGCCTGAGGGTCGCCGTCCCGGCCGCCGCTACACTCGGCCGGACGAAGACGCGGTGAGGAGCCCACCATGAGCGACGCCGGACAGGTCCGCAGGCAACGGTCGAAGCAGGACGAGACCACCGACACCGAGCAGGCGGAGACCGCGGAGGCGGTCGACACCTCCGACGTCGACGACCTGCTCGACGAGATCGACGAGGTCCTCGAGGAGAACGCCGAGGAGTTCGTCAAGAACTACGTGCAGAAGGGCGGCGAGTGAGGCTTCCGGGGCCGCTGCCCGACGGCGGGTCCGGATTCGGGGCCATGGGCGACCCCTTCGACCTGTCGGCGCCCAGCTTCTCGGCCCTGCTCCGGCGCCAGGTGCCCGACGCGTTCGCGGGCACGTTCTCCGGCGGCGGGCCGGCGGCGCCCGACCACGTCGAGGGCACGACCATCGTCGCGCTGGCGTACGGCGACGGCGTCGTCATCGCCGGCGACCGGCGGGCGACCTCCGGCAACGTCATCTCCAAGCGCGACATGCGCAAGGTGTTCGAGGCCGACCGCTGGTCCGCGGTCGGCATCTCGGGGGCGGCCGGTCCCGCGATGGAGATGGCGAAGATCTTCGCGACCGAGCTGGAGCACTACGAGAAGGTGGAGGGCGCGCCGCTGTCGCTCGAGGGCAAGGCCAACAAGCTGGCCCAGATGGTCCGCGTCAACCTCCCGCTCGCCATGCAGGGGCTCGTCGTGGTGCCGCTGTTCGCCGGCTACGACCCACGCGACAGGGTGGCCCGGATCTACGAGTTCGACGCCGCCGGCGGCCGCTACGAGGAGCGGCGGTTCGCCAGCACCGGCTCCGGGGGGCGCGATGCCCGCGGCTCGCTGAAGGCCCGGTACCGCCCGGACCTCGACCGGGCCGCCGCCGCCGACACGGTCATCGAGGCGCTGTGGGACGCGGCCGACGAGGACTCCGCCACGGGCGGCCCGGACCTGGTCCGCGGCATCTATCCCCTGGTCGCGGTGATCGACGCCGACGGCTACACCGAACTCGACGACCAGGCGGTCGCCGAGCGGGTCCAGGCCGTCATCGACGGCCGCCGGGGCCGGTAGCGCAAAGGACGCCCGCATGCCGATGATGCCGTACGTCTCGCCTGAACAGGCGATGAAGGACAAGGCGGACTACGCCCGCAAGGGGATCAGCCGGGGGAAGTCGGTCGTTGCCGTCGCCTACGACGGCGGGGTGCTCTTCGTGGGGGAGAACCCCTCGACGACGCTGCGCAAGATCAGCGAGATCTACGACCGGATCGCGTTCGCCGCCGTCGGCAAGTACAACGAGTTCGAGCAGCTGAGGGTCGCCGGGATCAGGCTCGCGGACGCGAAGGGCTACCAGTACGCCCGGGAGGACGTCACCGGACGAGCGCTCGCCAACGCCTACGCCGCCGCGCTGGGCGGCGCGTTCACCGAGAGCTTCAAGCCCTTCGAGGTCGAGCTGCTGGTCGCCGAGATCGCCGGGGACGGTGTCGAGCTGTACCACATCCTTTACGACGGCTCGATCGGCGACGAGGAGGGGTTCGTGGCCATCGGCGGCAGCGCCGAGGCGATCAACGAGCGTCTCAAGGAGGCCTTCCGCCCCGGCATGAGCCGCGACCAGGCCCTGCAGTCGGCCCGGCAGGCCCTGGTCGGCGCGGAGGACCGCCAGATCGGCGCCGAACGGCTGGAGGTGGCGGGCCTTGACCGGAACCGCGGGCGGCGGAAGTTCTTCCGGATGACCCCCGCGGCCGTCGCGTCGGCGCTGGCGCCGGCCGAGGACGAGGCGAGCGCGCGGGCCGATCGGTGACGTGCCTCCGGCCCGGGGTGTGACGATGTCGCCTCCGGGGGCGGGCCCGCTGGTCCGAGTCGGCGTGGTGGCGATGGTCCTGTCGCTCGCGGCCTGCTCGCAGGGGTCGGCGCCGAGCGGGAAGGCGGCGGAGGCCGCGACGGGCAAGCCTGCTGCGCTGGCTGGCGCGGCGGACGGGCCGGGGGCCGTGCCCTCCTCGCC
>JACCXR010000478.1 GCA_013696915.1 Euzebyaceae bacterium | reverse complement strand
CGCGCGGAGGGCCTCGACCGGCTCGGCCCGGCCGGCCTCAGCGACGCGGGCGCGCGCCTCGGCGCACGCGCGGTCGAGAAAGCCGCTGATCGGGTGGTCCTCCTGTGGGAGCGGTCAGGCGTCGCTCATCGTACCGGCCGCGCCACGCTCAGCCCGACGGCGACGGTGAGGCGGACGTAGCCCGCCGTTACGCGAGGGCCGCCGCCTGCTGCCCGCTCACGACCCTGGCCGCGCCGAGGACGTCGAGCAGGACCCCCTCGCGCAGCCCCCAGTCGCACAGCTCGAGGTGCTCCAGGCCGAAGGCCTCCATCGTGGCGAGCAGCACGAGCCCGCCGGCCGGGAGGAGGTCCGCGCGCTTGGGGCTGACACCGGGCAGCTCCATGCGTTCGGTCGTCGAGACGGACACGAGGCGCGCGTAGCCGCGCTCGAGTTGGTCGCGCGTCACGACCAGGCCCCGCACCCGGTCCGGGGTGGCACCGCCGGCGAGCGCGAGCCCCAGCCGGCCGAGGTCGCGGATGGTGCCGGCCGTCCCGACGGCGCGCGGAGGCCGGCCGTCGGCGGCCGCCTTCGCGACGTCGGCCGCGACCGGCCGGAGCAGGCGCAGCGCCGCGTCGTGCAGCTCGGCCCTGTCGAGCAGCCGGGGCGGATCGCCGACCAGCCGGGAGCGCAGGCGTGCCGGTCCCAGCGGCAGCGAGGCCCCCGCGACCAGTCCGCCGGTGCCGCCGTACGCCACCTCGTAGCTGCCCCCGCCGAGGTCCAGGCCGAGCACCTGCCGTCCCGGCGGGAGGTGGAACGCGCCGGCCATGCCGAGCAGCGACAGCTCCCCCTCCTCCATCCCGGACAGGACGTGCACCCGGATCCCGTGCTCGGACGCGAGCCGGTCGAGCAGGCGGCCGCCGTCCGAGGCCCGGCGGATCGCCTCCGTCGCCACGGCGAGCACCCGGCGAGCGCCGGCCTGGCGGGCGTGGGCCAGCAGCTGGGCGAAGGTCGCCGCCGCCCGCCGTCGCGCGTCCTTGCCGAGCTCACCCGTGCTGGCCACCGGTTCGGCCAGCCGCAGCGCAACCTTCTCGGTCGTCACCCGCTTGATCCGCCCGCCGGGCAGCTCGTCGGCGACGAGGAGGTGGAAGGAGTTCGAGCCGAGGTCCAGCGCCGCGAGCCGCGTCACGCCGCCCAGCCCTCCGCCGCGCGCACGGCCGCGAGCAGCGCCATCGACTTCGCCACCGTCTCATCGTGCTCCCGCTCCGGCACGCTGTCGGCGACCACGCCGGCGCCGGCCTGGACGTGGGCCCACCCGTCGCGGAACACCAGCGTGCGGATGGCGATGCACAGGTCGAGGTTGCCGGCGAGGTCGACGTAGCCGATCCCGCCGCCGTAGAGGCCGCGGCGCGTGGGCTCGAGCTCGTCGATGATCTCCATCGCGCGCACCTTCGGCGCGCCCGACAGCGTGCCGGCCGGGAAGGCCGCGCGCAGGACGTCCACAGGACCCACGCCGGTGCGCAGCCGGCCGCTCACCCGCGACAGCAGGTGCATGACGTGGCTGAACCGCACGACGCTCATGAAGTCGCTGACCGCCACGGTCCCGAGCTCGCAGACGCGGCCGAGGTCGTTGCGCGCGAGATCGACGAGCATCACATGCTCCGCGCGCTCCTTCTCGTCGGCGAGCAGCGACGCTTCGAGCGCGTCGTCGTCGGCCTGGGTCGCGCCGCGCGGCCGCGACCCCGCGATCGGCCAGATCGACGCGCGGCCCGCCTGCACCGTGACGAGCGCCTCAGGGGAGGAGCCCACGACCTGGAGGTCGCCCCAGTCGAAGACGTACATGTACGGCGACGGGTTGATGATCCGGAGCACCCGGTGGACGGCGAAGGGATCGACGTCGGTGGCCAGGGAGAACCGCTGCGACGGGACGACCTGGAAGACGTCGCCGGCACGGATGTGCTCCTTGGCCCGCTCCACGGCCGCGAGATAGGTCGCCCTCGGCATGTTCGCGGTCGCGTCCTCCACCACCGCCGCGAGCGGGGGCGGGATCGGCCGCGCCGTCAGAGGATGGCCGAGCCGTTCGACGAGCGCCTCGGAGGCGGCGACGGCCCCGTCGTACTGGGCGCCCGGGTCGTCGCCGACGAGGACGTTCGACACGACCGCGAGCCGCTGTCGCAGGTGGTCGAACGCGATCAACTGGCCGGGGAACAGCAGGCGCACGTCGTCCATGCCGAGGTCGTCGGCGCCGCTGTCGGGGATGCGCTCGATCCACCGGACGACGTCGTAGCCCAGGTAGCCGACGGCGCCGGCGAACAGCGGAGGGAGGCCCGCGAGGTGGGGTGCCCGCAGAGCCGCGACGAGGGCCTCGACCGTGGCGAGCGGATCGCCCGACCGTGCCGGGCCGGCCACCGCCCTGGCCACGGCCGGGGACAGGTCGCCCTCGACCGCGACCGCCCCGCCCCTGGCGGTCAGCCGGCAGAAGGGCCGCAGCCCGATGAAGGAGTAGCGGCCCCAGCGCTCGCCGCGCTCGACCGACTCGAGCAGGAACGTCGGCCCGCCGTCGCGCCGGAGCCGGTCGTACACGGCGAGCGGCGTCAGCAGGTCGGCCAGCACCTCCCGCCAGACGGGGACGACGGCGAAGTCGCCCGCGAGGGCGACGAACTCCTCGCGCGGGGGCTGGTAGAGGTCCGCACCGGTCATCGTGGCAGCGGCTGCGAGAAGCACGTCCGCGCGCCGGTGTGGCACGCGCCCGCGCCGCGCTGGTCGACGCGCACGAGCAGGACGTCCCCGTCGCAGTCGGCCACGACCTCGACGACACGCTGGACGTTGCCGCTGCCGGCGCCCTTGTGCCAGCGCTCACGGCGGCTGCGCGACCAGAAGACCGTCTCCCCGCCGGCGAGCGTCTCGCGCAGCGTCTCCGCGGTCATCCAGGCCATCATCAGGACCTCGCCGGTGTCGTGCTGCTGCACGATCGCCGGGATCAACCCGCGGTCGTCGTAGCGCAGCTCGGGCCGGGGCGGGGCCATGCGGGGCGGTCCTTCGGTGGGGTGCCGCAGCGGCGTGGCTGCGGCGGCGGCGGGCGTGCGCCCAGCGTAGCGGGGCGCTGCCAGGAGCCCATCCCCCGAACCGCCGGCGAAAGGCCATGCGACATGGGCGCGGTATCCGGCGCGAACGTCGCAATCCACAGGCGCGCGGCGCCGGGCTCTGCGCAGCCGGTCACCGCCGCACAGGCGGTCGCGCCCCAGCACCGGGCGCAGCAACCGAACCGGTCCCGGACGGCCGGTGACGGTCGTGCGGTCAGCTGCCCGCTCCCTCCGAACCGGGGTTTGGCCTAGCAGCCTCCACCGTCCAGGTCGTCGAGTTGCTGCTTGACGTCGGTGTCGATGATCGACGAGGAGCCGACGATCAGCAGGTCGATCATCGGTTCCCCGCAGGAGCGCATCAGGTCCGCTGTCGCCACCGGCACCTGGCCCTGGTCGACCAGCAGCATCGGCGCCCGGGCGTCGGCCGACAGGCCTCCGGCGGCCAGGCCGAACTGCCAGCCGTCGTCGCGGTAGCCGTTGACGACGACGAACCTGCGGACGCCTTCCGCGGGCAGCCCCCACAACTCGGTCGCGATCGCCGCGGCCGTGCCGGCCCGCTCGGTGCCGAACACGCGGCGGGCGTTGGCGACCTGCGACGCGACGGTCGACGAGAGCGCCGCGTCTCCCCCGAGCAGGACGACCTCTGCCGGCGCCTTCTGCCGGAGCCAGGCGTCCACGTCGGGGTGGAGCGAGTCGCTGGGCGTCACCAGGATCGGCACCTTCTCCGACGC
>JACCXR010000458.1 GCA_013696915.1 Euzebyaceae bacterium | reverse complement strand
GTCTTTGGGTGTTTCCGGCCTTGCAGGGTCATCTGAAACATCGTCGCCCGTGCTGTCTGGGGACTGGGCCCGTGGAGCCTTTCAACTACGCGGTGGTCCGGTGTCAGCGCCCGCCACGGTCTGCCGGGGCGAGCCGTGGTCGCCGTGCCAGTCGAGCATCAGTAGCGCGGCGTCGTCGGCGAGAACCCCGCCCCCCGCTTCGAGGACGAGGTCGGCGAGGACGCGTGCGGACTCACGGGGGTGGAGCTCGCGCGTCTGCCGGACGTGCGCTTCGAGGTCGAGGCTGGCCGCTGTCCGCTCCAGCATCCCGTCGGTCACGATGACGATCCGGTCGCCGGGGTTCAACGGCACGGTCGTGCTGCTATAGGTGGTCCCGGCGTACAAACCGAGCGGCAGGTCGGCGGGGAGCTCGAGCGCGGTGACCTGTCCGTCGCGGGCCAGGTAGGGGGCTGTGTGGCCGGCGTTGACGAAATCCAGCTCGCCGGTGCGCAGGTCAAGGCGGCCCAGCAGTGCGGTGGCGAAGCTTTCCCCCCCGAAGCCGTAGCCGTGATCGAGCAGCGCCTCGTTGGTTGTCGCCGCCTGCTCGAGCAGGGTTGCGCCGAGCCGGCGGGTGTTGCGCAGACTGCCGACGCACAGCGTCGCCGTCAGCGAGCTGTCCACGCCGTGACCGACAGCGTCGGTGACCGACAGGTGAAGGTGGTCGCGCCCCAGGCTGTAGTCGAAGGTGTCGCCGCCGATCGTCTCGGCCGGCTCGAGCCAGGATGCGAGGGTGAACGAGCCCGCCTCGCATGTGTACGCCGCCGGCAGCAGCCGCCGCTGGATCTCGGCCGACAGGCTGAACGGGGTGCTGCGCTGCCCCCACTCGTAGAGGTCGGTGTGCCGCCGGCTGGCGATGACCACGTAACCGAGGACGTGGGCGGTCCGCCGCACCTCGTCGACGACGGCCGGCGACGGCTCTGCCGGAAGGGAGAGCTCCAGTAGACCGAGGGCTTCGCCTCGTTCGGTGATCGGAGCGAGCACCGTCCATGAGGGCTCGAGGTCGGGCCGTAGGACCTGTACCTGCTGCGCGCGCAGTGCCTGCTCGGCCGGTCCGCCGTCGAACGGCAACACGGTGGCGCGCTCCTCGTCGTCCCGCCGCACATCGGATTCTTGGGCGCCCTGCGAAGCCACGTGGGTCAGTCGGACCAGTGCACGGCCGGAGAGGTCGGCGATGAGGAAGGACACCGACGTCGCGCCGAGAGCTCGCCCGAGATCGCGGGTGACGGCCTCGACCGCCTGCACGGGGCTAGCGTCCTCGGCGGCGTCGAGCAGCCTGCGCAGCGACCAGTCGGGTCCGGCCGGCTGCTCCATGTGAGGAGGCTATAGGACGCGGTAGGCCGGGGCACGGCTTCATGACACGCGAACCGGCGCAGCACGAGGACTGCGCCGCGTCCGGAGCAGTAGACGGTTCTCGGCAGCGAACCGCTTCCACGCCCCCTGGTCCTGCGCGTCGCCAACTGCCTCCCGGCGCTCGCGCTGATGCCGCGGACCGGGCGCGCTCGTGCCGACGAGCGAGTGCCGCGTTCCTCGGGCCTGGCGCTACCTTCGCAGGTCCAGTGGCAGGATGATCTCCCCGTCGGGGTCCAGGTCTCCTCTTGGGGCGAACCCGAGCTTCGCGTAGAAGCCGGCCGGGCCGCCTCGCCTGGCACATGGCTGGTGAGCAGCTCTGGGGCGCCGTGGCCGCGCACGAGTGCTGCGACGAGCTGGGTGAGCCCCTGCCGACGCGCAGGTAGCGGAGGCGTTGGCAGCGGCGGTCTCAGCCCTCGGAACCGGGCGCCGCCGTCGGCGCTAACCGTCGCCGTCAGTCGCTCCCTCGAAAAACGACGAGCGCGCCCGGCAGGCGATGGACCTCGCCCTGCGCCCGCAACCACAAGATTCTACGGCCCTGCTGCAGAGTTAGCCCCGCATCCGGCTGCCGCTCGCGATCACACAAGAGAGCCCCCGTTTCCAGGGGCGGCCGACGCCGGCTTGCGGCCATGTTGATGCGGTGCGGACGTGCCCGCGGTAGACGACAAGCTCAGTTGCCCGGGGACCCTGCTTGGCAACGTCGCCTCCACGGCGGTGGTACAGCCCGCCAACCGACTGCGCTACGGAGATCATGGCCTATTCTCGGAAGCAGCCGAGAGGAGAGCCCATGACTGCTGTCGCCGCCGAGACCACGCAAGCTGTCGAGCTGATGGAGCGTGTCGAGACGCTCGAGTCCGTAGCTCGGTCGCTTCCCGAGCAGGACGACCGGCGTTCACGGCTGCTGCGCCTCGTCGAGAAGGACCTCGCGACCGCGGCCCCCCTCCGTCCGCGGGTGGCTGCGCAGTTGCTCGGGCTGTCGGAGAAGACCGTGCGCGCCTGGGTCGAAGAGGGCGTGCTGCTGGCCGCGGACACCAGCTCGCCCCGCCTCCTGCTCGACGTCGAGCGCGTCCACGACGTGCTCCACCTCGTCAAGGACCTCCGGGCGGCCGGTGCGACCGTCGGACTCCTGGACGAGGTGCACCGACGGCTGGCCGACGCCTCCTGGTTCGACCGCACCGACTTGGCGGAATCGGTGGAACAGATGCAGCGAGGTGAGGGTCACGTGATCGCCGCAGCGCCGCAGCGCTGACATGCCCTACGAGGTCAAGGCGACTCCCATCGCCCAGCGGCAGATCGCCGGGCTCCGCGGCCCCCGCCGTAAGGCCTTCGACGCCTTCGTGACAATGCTGGTCAACGAGGGCTGCCGGGCCTTGCCTACCGGCTGACCGGCAAAGAGCCGCTCCCCCGACTGTGCGTGCAGCACCTGCGCGCCCATGACCGGGTCGTCGTGGCCTTCGAGGGCCCCACCGCCTGGGTTCTCTTGGTCGGCCCTCACGACGAGGGCAGCCGACGCGCTGACGTCTACACGGCGCTCTACCAACTGGCCGGCGTCGACCTCCCCGAGATGCCGCGCACCAAGCCCCCGTGCTGCGACGAGGATGACCAACCGCCCGCTGTCGACGGTGAGGTCCTGGACGACCTTGTGCGCCGAACCCGGTCGTTCCACCGCTGATCTCTCAGGACACCGGGCCGGCCGAGCCACGCCACAACCGGCTCCGGTCCCAAGATCATGCGGACCTGGTGCGGACTGATCAAGGAAATCAGCGGTAAAACCGCAGGTCAGCGCGGTTTGGCCGCTCTACTACGACATCTGACGAGTCAGGCCACTGACCTGGGGTTGGGCGGCTCTACGGACCGCCGGGCCGTCCTGGGGCCGTGGGAGTGGCGGCGCGTGGCGGTCTCCGGCGGTCGGTCACGGTCAGCGGGCGGCGCTGCCGGCGATGTCGGATCGAGCAACTGTCGTACGATTCGGCCCATGACCGTGCCCGGCCTCGCTGTCGATGATGAGCAGCTGCGCGGCGTGTGCCGCCGCTATGGGGTGGCGCGACTCGAAGTGTTCGGCTCGGTGAGCCGCGGTGACGCCAGCCCCGCGAGCGACGTCGACGTCCTCTACGAGCTCGAGCCGGGGGCTCGGCTTGGGTGGGACATCGAGAAGCTCGCCGACGAGCTGTCAGAGATCCTCGGCCGACGGGTCGATCTGGTGTCTCGCAACGCGCTGCACGAGCGCCTGCGCGACGGGGTGCTCGCCGAGGCCCGTCTGCTCTATGCAGCGTGAGGTCGTGCTCATCGCCGAGATGGTCGAGGCCGCCAACGGGCGCGGTCGCTCGTCGCTGGTGTCGAGCTCGTCACGCTCGGCGCCGACCGCCTGCGCCGTGACGCGCTCTTGTGGAACTTCACGGTGCTCGGCGAGGCCGCGGCTCAGCTCGACGAGGAGACGAAGGCGCGCTTCCCCGACGTCGAGTGGGCGCAGCCAACGCAGCTTCGCAACCGCATCATCCACGGCCCAGTCGCCGATCGATTCTAGGCGGATCGGGAGAAGCGATCGATCCTCGCCGCCGATTCCTACTCAGGGTACGATATGACCCATGGCTGTGTCGAAGGTGTCGTTGAGCATCGACGAGGATGTGCTCGCCGAAGCCCGTGACCGGGCCGGCCGCCGCGAGCTGTCGTCGTATGTGGACGCGGCGCTGCGCCGCCAGTTGCAGCATGACCGGCTCGGTGATCTGCTGGCCGAGATGGAGGCCGAGTCGGGCCCGATTCCCGACGAGGTGATGGAGGAGGCCCGGCAGGCATGGCGAGGCGCCGCCGCCAAACCCAGGCCCAGACGCCGCGGCGCCTGATCCTCGACGCCGGCGCTGTCATCGCGTTGTCCCGGTCCGATGTGCGGGCAAGGGCAGCGCTGGCCGCGGCGCGGGAGGCCGGGGCTGACGTGTCGATCCCAGCGGTCGTGGTGGCTGAGACCATCCGCGGCACTGCGGTCGATGCGCCGGTGAACCGGATCATCAAGGCCGTCGGCGAGGTGAGCGAGACCGACGAGCGCGTTGGCCGCACCGCTGGCCGGTTGCTCGGCGAGGCGGGCTCGGACTCGACGATCGACGCGATCGTCGTCGCCTCCGCGGTCGAGACCGGCGGTGCGGTGATCCTCACGGGCGATCCCGATGACCTGCGCAAGCTGGCGGGGCACCGGCCGGGTGTGGTGATCCAGCCGTTGTAGCGGGGCTCATCGCGGGCGGGCAACCGGGCTGGCTGGAGCCAGGCACCGATCTCGCCCGCCGGCCTCACCTGACGGCCCCACACCGACCGCCGACGGCCAGGGTCTCCTCGCTGCCACTGACCTGACGCCGCCTCGCTACCCTGCGCCCAACGAGATCGGGGGCTCGCATGAGGGCAACGTCGGCAGCGGTACTCCTGGGGCTGGTGGCGGGACTGGCGGGCCTGCCGGGGGCAGCCGCGTCCACCGTCGCGGTGACCGCGCCGACCATCGGCAGCGCAGCCGTCCACTCCACGACGACCGCGGCCGCGGAACCGGCCGGCGCAGGGTTCGACGGCGACCCCGCGACCACCGAGCGGCTTGAGGCCGGGGACCCGGTCACGGCGGCGGTGCTGGCCAGCCGCGCCCGCTTCGGCGACGGCGGCGCCGGACACGCGGTGCTCTCCCGCGACGACACCTTCGTCGACTCGCTCGCCGGGGCAGCCCTGACGGGGGACGGGCCGATGCTGCTCACGGCCAGGGACGACCTTCCCGAGGCGACGGCCGATGAGCTCCGGCGCGCGGTTCGCGCGGGCGGCACCGTCTACCTGCTCGGTGGCACGGCCGCCCTCGACGGTGGAGTCGAGCGCAGCGTCGCCGACCTCGGGTACGAGCCCCTGCGGCTGGCGGGCGCGAGCCGCGTCGAGACCTCCCTCGCCGTCGCCGGCGAGGTCCGCAGGCTCCACCCCGAGCAGGGGTGGATCGCCATGGCGCGGGCGTACGGCTCGCCGGGGGAGCCGACCTCGGCCTGGGCCGACTCGGTCACCGGTGGAGCGTGGTCGGCGGCCACCGCCACCCCGATCGTGGTCACGACGACGGACGCCGTCCACCCCGCGGTCGCCGCCGCGCTCGCCGCGTGGACCCCCACCCGGACCGTCCTGCTCGGCGGCGAGGTGGCGCTCTCGGCCGCCGTGGAGACCGCGGCCCCGAACCCGCTCCGCGTCTCCGGCCCGGAACGCGCCTCGACCGCCGTGGCCATCGCCGCCGAGCTGTGGCCGGCCGGGACCACCCGCTACCTGGTCGTCAACGGCTACCGCGCCGACGGATGGGCGTTCGGGCTGCCCGCCGCTGGCCTGTCCGCCGCCGCGGGCGCCCCGATCTTGCTGACCGACACCGCCACGGTGCCCGAGGCCACCATGGCCCGCCTGGCCGTCTGCGGGGGTCCCGTGACCGACCTGCTGCTCGTCGGGGGACCGACCGTCGTGGGCGACGGCGCCCGCGCCCGGCTCGACGCGGCCGACGGCGGCGCCTGCGCGCTGAACGGTGCCGCCGCGCGCATCGAGGCGGACATCGAGGCCGCTGGGGGAACCGGCGTCACCGTCGCCTGCCCCGCCGTCCTCGACCTGCGCCGAGGCGACGTCCATCCGTGCGGCATCGTCCCCGACGACGCGGAGCGCGTCCGGCTGAGGGCCGTGCTGCTGGTCCGCGACGACGCCGGCAACGTCAACTACGACTTCGGGACCGAAGTGCCCGCGACCGCTGCAGAGCTGGGCGAGGAACCCGGACGGTCCTGCGAGGACCTCGCCAGGCGCGGCGTGGCCTACCACGACGCGGTCCTGTACTGGTTCTTCGAGGCGACCCGCGACCGCCTCGACCCGGACGGCGACGGCCGCCCCTGCGAGACTGCGTACCCGGCGGCCGACCTGGAGCGATTCTGGGACGGCGGCCCCGTGGTCGCGCGACCGGCGGCACCGCCGAGCACGCTCGCCTTCACCGGCGACCTGCTCACCCACAGCCAGGTCGCCGGGCAGGCCGCAGCGTACGGCGGGGCCACCGGGGCCCAGTACGACTTCGGCCCGATGCTCGCGCAGGTGGCGCCGGTGCTCTCGGCGGCCGACCTCGCCATCTGCCACCTCGAGACCCCGCTGTCGGCCGACAACACCGCCATCAGCGGCTACCCGCGGTTCAACGCGCCCCTCGAGCTCGCCGACGGCATCGCCGCAGCGGGGTGGGACGGCTGCTCGGTCGCGTCGAACCACTCGCTCGACCTCGGAGGGGCCGGGGTCTCCGCCACCCTGTCCCACCTGGACCGCGTGGGGGTCGGCCATACCGGCACCGCGCGCAGCCCCGAGGAGCGTGCGACCCCACGGGTCTACGAGGCCGGGCGGGTGCGCCTCGGGCATCTGTCGGCCACCTACGGCACGAACGGCATCCCCGTGCCCGCGGGGCAGCCGTGGCTCGTCGACCTCATCGACGCGGGCCGCATCCTCGCCGACGCCGCCGCCCTGCGGGCCGCGGGCGCCGACCTCGTCGTCGTCAGCCTCCACTGGGGCGAGGAGTACCAGCCGCAGCCGACCGCCGCGCAGAGCAC
Source organism: Euzebyaceae bacterium (assembly GCA_013696915.1). GTDB lineage: Bacteria > Actinomycetota > Nitriliruptoria > Euzebyales > Egibacteraceae > JACCXR01. The sequence continues at coordinate 8,871 of JACCXR010000458.1, read as the reverse complement.
CCTGGCCCACCAGCTGCTGCCGTCGCCCGACGTCGACCTCATCGTCGGCCACCACGCCCACGTCGTGCAGCCCGTGGAGCGAATCGGGGACGAGTACGTCGTCTACGGGCTCGGGAACTTCCTGTCAGGCCAGCTGGGCGGCGGCCGCCAGGACGGAGCCGTCGTCCACATCACGGTGGCCGAGCGCCCGTTGCGCGACGGCTACGCCGCCACCGGCGTCACCGCCCGCCCGACGTGGGTCGACCCCGGGGGCTGGGTCGTCAACGACACCGCCGCCGGCCTCTCCTCCCCCGCCACGGCGCCCGCCCTGCGCGCCGAGCTTGAGGCCTCCCAGGCCCGCACGCTGGGCGTGCTGCAGGGGCTCGGCGTCGAGGTCCCGCTCACGCCGTAGCAGCGCCCCGCAACCCGAAGGCCCCCACCGGATCGGTGGGGGCCTTCGCGCGCGGGTCAGCGACCGACTAGGAGTCGGACGACACCGGTGGGGTGTAGTCGTAGCCGGAGTGCGGGTGCGGGATGTACGGGAACGAAGTCAGCAGCGGCTTGTCGTTGAAGTCGACGCCGTCGCCGAGCAGGCTGTTCGGCTCACGCTGGAACTCCGGGGTCAGCGGCGTGTTGCCGGCCACGACCTGCAGCGAGATGTCCACGGTGTCGTCGATGAGACGGCGGCCGTTGGGGAAGCCGTCGAGGTCGCCGCCGAGCAGGCCGAGGCGGTTCTGCTCATTCGGGTCGCTCTCGGTCGGCATGATCGAGGTGTTCAGCCGGATCATCTCGCCCGGCTGCGACAGGTCCCTGGGCTGGTTGAGGTCCGGGATGCCGGTCAGGTAGATGGTGATCAGGTCCGTCCGGCCGGCGTCCGGGACGTCGATGCCGGTCGGCGAGTAGAGCAGCTCGATCAGGCGACCGAGCTCGGGGTCCTGCAGGAGCGGGATGGACCCGTCCGGCTGGGACAGCGCCGCCGCGTCCTGGTCGGGGCGGATCGCGTTGAAGGTGTCCTTGATCCCGAGCGGGATCACGACCTCGTTGACGAGCGGCATGCCCAGACGCGAGATCTGGACGAACGGGCCGTTGTGGACCGGCATCGCGCCGTTGCCGCCGGCGAAGACGCGCGAGCGGCGGCGGTCGGTCGTCGACCAGACCCCGATGACGGGGTCGTAGCCACTGCCGCCGCGGGTGAGTTCGGCGGTCGGGACCTGCAGCACCACCGAGTGGACGTTCAGTCCGGCGGTCGCGTCGACCCCGTCCTCGGCGGGCAGGGGGACGATGTGGGCCTCGTTCAACGGCCGCAGGCCGCCGAGGTCGAAGATGGACCCGAGGTCGACCTGGAAGGCCTCGTCGCGCTGACCGGCGAACGACTTGTAGCCGCCTTCAAGCTCGACGATCGCAGCGTCGGCGAGCGCCTCGTAGTCCGGCGTCGACCGCGGCCCGACGTTGTTCGGCGGCACGGGCAGGTTCTGCCCGAGCACCGTGCGGACGCCGTCTGAGATCTCGGCCAGCGTGTACGTCTGGCGGAGGTTGAAGTCGGGGTCGTCGAGCGACTCGATCGGGCCGGTGGCGTAGAGGAACGTGTCGGGGTTGGCGATCTCGGTGCGGAACCGCCACTCGTAGGTGATGTCCGCGACGGCGTCGCCGTCGTTGTCGATGTGGACCTGGTAGAGGACGTCCTCACCGAAGTTGTAGAAGTTCGGGCCGCCGGCGGGGACCTGCAGCGGGATCCAGTTCGAGATCAGCGTGACCGTGTCGGGGGCGTCGGGGCTCACGAATGCGTAGACGTCCGTGTTGTCCGCGACCGGGTCCTCCGCGATCAGCGGTGCCTCCCGGTGGCTGGACGCGTTGACCGTGGCGAGCATCGAGAGCAGCAGGGTGGCGGACAGGCCCACCGCGAGCATGGCCCGGGGGAGCCGGGGGCGAGCAGATGTCATGTGGCGACCTTCCTGTGGCGAGAGGTGGAGGGGTGACGTGCTGGGGGAGTCGTGCGTGGTCGCGCTCATGAGCCCGTCAGCCCCAGCGCCTCGGCCGCCGCGTCGCAGGCGGATGCCTCCACCGCGGGGCCGCAGATGAGCGGCTTGCCGGAGCCGCCCTCGAGCAGGGCGAGCGTCTCGGCGGGAAGCGTCGCACCGTCGGCGAGCACGGTGGCCGCGCCGCTGCCGGACTGGGCGCCCGCGGGGAGCCCGGAGGCCCACGCGTCCGCGCCGGTCCCGGCGATCAGCAGGATCCGCGGCGCATCCGCCGCGGTCGAGTACCCGAACTCGTTCGCCAGCGCCACGGCGGTGCCGAAGCGCGTGCCGGCCGCGACGCGATTGACGGTCAACTCCGCGCCGGGTCCCTTGCTCTCCATGTCGATGGTCGCGAGTTCGGCCATCACGGCCTCGCTCACCGCGGCTGTGCCGCCCACGACGATGATGTTCTCGACGGGCGCAGCGTCCAGGTAGGCCCTGGTGGAGTCGCTCAGCCGGTCGACCTCGGTCAGCAGCACCGGGATTCCGGTGCCGGCGGAGAAGGAGCCGACCGCCAGCGAGTCGGCGAACGCCTGCGTCTGCTCGTCGGAGGTCGGGAACGCCCGCGCGATCACCGCGGTGGTCGCGTTCGGGAAGAAGGCGCCGGCCACCTCGGTGGCGGTCTCGAGGCGCGTCGCGCCCGAAAGCCTGGTGGTCGCGTACCCGAGGTCGGCGAGTTCGGCCTCGACCGCCGCCGAGACGGCGTGCTCGCCGCCCATGATGGTGACGTCCTGGGCTCCGAGCCGTTCGAGCTCGGTCGCGGTGTCGGGCGACAGGGCGTCGCCGTCGGTCAACAGCAGCGGGGCGTCGAGCGCCCCCTGGGCGGATCCGGTGGTCAGCGCGTCGACGAAGACGTCGTCGCGGGCGAGGAGCACCGTCGGCCCGGCGCCGGCGGCATAGGTGAGCCGGCTCCACGCGATGGCGGCGCCGGTGTTCGAGTCAGCGGTGAGGCGGGTGACGCGCTGCGCCTGCTGCGCGTGCGCGGCGCCGAGGGGCGCCGTCGCGAGCAGCATCGCCGCGATCACCGCCAGGAGAAGGACGTGCGATACCGGTCCCGGTCGGGACCGGGTTGCTCTCGTCATGCGGGCCTCCATCTGCGGGCGAGGGGTACGGGCCGGTGGTGCGGGTGGTCGGGTGCGCGAGGCCGCCGCCGTCGCCGGAGGCGCCCTCCAGAGGTTCGGTCGAAAGTCCGGGAGGACCCAAGCCGCGCCCCCGCACGCCGCGAACCCCTACTGGAGCGTTCGGCTCGGAGCCGCTCCCGGATGGGTTACGCGTACCATCCCCCGCGGGGGGCGGGTGGAGCGCCCGGCCGAGGGGTGGCCCGCAACCGGCGATCAAAGGCAAAGATCATGGGCAAGCCAGTCCGCGGGCCGCGCTTGAGCGCCGTCCTGCTGCTCGTCCTCGCGGTCGCCGCCGTGCCGGCACCGGCGCACGCCGAGGGCGAGCTCTTTGTCGTGGACTCCGTGGCGGACGACGGTGACGCCACGCCGACGGACGGGCTGTGCCGCACCGCGGCGGGCGGGTGCACGCTGCGGGCGGCCGTCAAGGAGGCGGAGCGGTCACCCGGTCCCACCCGCATCGAGTTCGCCATTCCGGGCGAGGGCCCCCACACGATCGCCCTCACGGCCAGACTGACCATCACCGAGGGCACCGGTCCCACGGTGATCGACGGCTACACCCAGCCGGGGGCCGCGCCGAACACCGATCCGCTCGTGAGCAACGCCCGCCTTCAGGTCGAGGTCGAGGGTCAGGGTCCGGGAGGGTTCGATGCGTTCGCCGTCTCCTCGGGTGGGAACGAGCTCCGCGGGCTCGCGATCTACAACGTCCGCCAGGCGGTGGCGCTGACCGGGGCGGCCGCCACCGGGAACCGGATCGTCGGCAACTTCCTCGGCACCGACGCCACCGGCACGCACGGAGCCGCCCAGACGGTGCTCGGCTCGAGCGCCGTCGTCATCCGCGGAGGCGCCGCCGCGAACCAGGTGGGCGATGTCGCCCCGGCCGACCGCAACGTCATCTCCGGCAACGCCTTCAACGGTGTGGCCATCGCCGACGAGGGTTCGGTCGGCAACGTCGTCTACAACAACCTCATCGGGCTCAGCCCCGACGGCGCCGCACGGCTGCGCAACGCCAACCACGGCGTCGACATCGGTCTCGGCGCCAGCGACAACGTCGTCGGCGGCACACAGCCCGGGCAGCGCAACGTCGTGTCGGGCAACAACTGGGAGGGCGTGGAGCTCTCCCACGGGGTGGCCACGACCGGCAACGCGGTCGTCGGGAACTTCATCGGCACGGACGTGACCGGGACCCAACCGTCCGTCCACGCTTACAACGGCCACTTCGGCGTGCGCATCAAGGACGGCCCCAGCGGCAACCGCATCGAGGGCAACGTCATCGGCAACAACCACGGCGGCGGCATCGAGATCACGACCTCGAGCACGCGCAGCTACAGTTCGGCGGACAACGTGGTCCGCGGCAACCGCATCGGCGTCGCGCTCGACGGGACGCCGTTGCCGAACTCCAACGTCGGCATCGAGGTGGCCCAGCACGCCACCGGCACGCAGATCGGACCGGACAACGTCATCGCGCACAACCCGTCCGGCGTCCGCGTCAGCGGCGATGCCGGGACGGACTTCCACACGATCACGCGCAACTCCATCTACGCGAATGCGCCCGGGCTGGGGATCGACCTCGCCCCGTTCGGGGTCGCCAACGCCCTGAACGCGCTCGACGCGTCGGGCACCGGCGCGAACCAGAGCCTCAACGCCCCCCTCGTCGCGCACGCCACGACGGAGCTCGCCGCCGGCACCGCCTGCCCCGGATGCACGGTCGAGGTGTTCGTCGCCGACCGCCGGGACGGCGAGCACGGGGAGGGCAGGACGTTCGTCGGCTCCGCCGTCGCCGGCGCGGACCGCAGCTTCACGGTCACGGTGGCGGGCCCGGCGGTCGGCGAGTTCGTCACGGCGACCGCCACCGACGCCGTCGGGAACACCTCGGAGTTCTCCCTCAACCGCTCGGTCCTGCCGGCGGGCGCCCCGCCCCCGGTCGACGTCGAGCGCCTCGCCGGCGAGACGCGGGTGCAGACCGCGATCGCCGTGTCGCGGGCCCGCTACCCCGACGGCAGCGACCGGGTCGTCCTCGCCCGCGCGGACGCGTACCCCGACGCCCTGACCGGCGGACCGTTGGCGGCGGCCGTCGACGCGCCGATCCTGCTGACGCAGCCGGGCGAGCTGCACCCCGACACCGCCGCGGAGATCACCCGCCTCGGCGCCACCGGCGCGTACCTGCTCGGCGGGCCGTCGGCGCTCTCCGAGCTGATCCGCGAGCAACTCGTCGAACAGACCGCCGCCGGCACGGTCGTGCGGCTCGGCGGCGCGACCCGCTTCGACACCGCGGTCGGCATCGCCGGCGAGCTGCTCGCCGTCACGGGCGCGGAGTCGACGACCGCCGCGTACCTGGCCGAGGGCGCGAACGCCGACCCGGCGCGCGGTTGGCCCGACGCCCTGTCGGTATCGGCGCTCGCGGCCTTCCAAGGTGCGCCGATCCTGCTCGCCACACGCGACGCCCTTCCGGAGCCCACCGCCGCCGCGCTCGAGCAGCTCGGGGTCACCGACCTCGCCCTCGTGGGCGGTCCGGCGGCGATCGCGAACGGCGTCGCCAATGCCGCCGAAGCCGCCGGCGTCCGCGTCGAGCGCCTCGGCGGCACGGACCGGTTCGACACCTCCCGCATCCTCGCGGACCGTGCGATGTCGATCGGCATGGACCCCGCCAGCCTGTGGCTCGCGGCCGGCCACACCTGGCCCGACGCCCTGAGCGGCGGCCCGGCCGCGGCGGGCGACGGCGGGGTGCTGCTGCTCGTCAGCGGCGCCGATCTCGCCCACTCCCGCGCTTCGGGCCAGTGGCTGACCGGCAACCGGCCCGCTCTGCGGCTCATCCGCATCCTCGGCGGCACCGCGGCGATCTCCGCGGCCGTCGAGGAGCAGCTCGGCTGACCCGGGCCGCCGCCGGCCGCCGCCCGAGGCAGGGGCGCGGGCGTTGGCGCGCCCGCGGGGCCCGTGGCCGCAGCGTTCGAAGGGTAGGCGTCGACTGCGGCGCCTACCCTTCGAAGGTTGGGAGTGAGCGCATTGATCGAGACGCCGACCGCCGAACGCCACCGCGGGCCTCGGGTCGCCGACCCGGTCTGCCGCCGGCGATCAGGGGGCCGGCGGCCTCCGGCCGTCAGGTCTCGTAGAAGGCGCGCTCGTGGACCTTGCGGATCCGGCGCATGGCCCGCTCGAGGTCCTCGGTGAAGGCCTGCGCCCCCGGACGGGGGTAGCCGAGGAGGCGGGCGAGCCGTTCCCGGTCCTCGCGCGCCGCCGGCAGGCGGTCGGCGTCGCGCGCCCCACCGAGGTACAGCGCGTTGCGGACGCGGCCCAGCAGTGTCCAGCCGTCCCGGAGCCACTGCGCCTCGCGGGCGTCGAGCAACCCGACCTGCCCGCAGGCCTCGACCGCCCGCAACGTGCCCGGGCCGCGCAGGCCCGGGTCGGCCCCGCCGCCCGCGAGCTGGAGCAGCTGGACGGTCCACTCGACGTCGCTCATGCCGCCCGTTCCGAGCTTCACGTCCGTCCGCACGGCTGCGGTCGGGCCGCGCGTCACCCGCGGGCGGCCGGGCCGGCGGGCACCCTCGCCGGCGCGCTCGCGCTCGACGCGGGCCTTCATGCGGCGGACGGCCTGCAGCCGCGTCGCCGGCGGAGGGTCGGCGTAGACCAGCCCGGAGACCTCCTCGACGAAGGCGTCGCCGAGCGCGGCGTCGCCGGCGACCGGCCGCGCCTGGGTCAGCGCCTGCAGCTCCCACGGCTCGCCCCAGCGCTCGTAGTAGGCGAGCGAGGATTCCAGGGTCCTGGCGAGCGGGCCGTCCTTGCCCTCCGGGCGCAGGTTCACGTCGACGCGGAACGCCTGGCCCTCCGGCGTGACGCCGGACAACAGCCGCAGCAGCCGCTCGACCGCGTCGAGCGCCTCCGTGCGCGCCTCCGCGGGCTCGAAGACGAGCAGCACGTCGAGGTCGCTGGAGTATCCGAGCTCGGCGGCGCCGAGCGTGCCGAGGCCGATCACCGCGAGTCGCACACCGTCGGGCACGACCACGGCCGCGGCGGCGGACAGGCAGGCCTGCGCGAGTCCGGTCAGCTCGGCCATGACGCCGGCGAGGTCGGCCCGGCCGGTGAGGTCGCGCACCGCGGTCCTGGCGGCCTCCCGCCGGCGGAGGCGGCGCAGGCCGTCTGCGGCGGCGGGCTCCCCGCCGCCGCGCCGGACGAGGCCGTCGGCCTGCCTGCGGTAGTCGGCGACCGTCAGCGGTCGCGCCAGAGCCGGCAGGTCCGCCAGCGCGCCGACGGCGTCGGGTTGCCGCTCGAGCCACTCCCCCACCCGCCGGCTGCGGCCCAGGACCTGGGCGAGCAGCTCGCCGACGGGGGGATTGTCGCGCAGGGTGCGCAGGAACACGGGCGCCCCCGCCAGTCGCTCGGCCAGCGAGCGGAGCGCCGCGAGACCCCCATCCGGGTCCGCCGAGGCCGCGAGCGTGGGCAGCAGCGCCGGCAGCAGGGTCCGGAACAGCTGCGCCCTACGGCTCACCCCGCCCGCGAGCGCGTGGAGGTGGGACAGGGCGTGAACCGGATCGGCGAAGCCCAGTGCGGCGAGCCGGTCGGCGGCGGCGTCCCCGGCGAGGGTGCCGTCGCCCCTGTCGTGCAGCTGGTCGTCGGCGCCGAGCTGCGCGAACCGCGACAGCAGCGGGCGGTAGAACAGCTGCTCGTGGAGTCGGCGCACCGCCGCCTGGACCCGCGCGTACTCGCGGTCGAACTGCTGGAGCGCCGTGGCTGCGGGGATGTCGCGGAAGCCGGTGGCGCGCGCGAGCCGGTGGCGGTCGCGGTCGGCGCGCGGGACGGTGTGGGTGCGGACCAGGCGGCGCAGCTGCAGCCGGTGCTCGACGGTCCGCAGGAAGATGTAGGCGTCGGCGAAGAGGTTCGCGTCGCCGTCGTCGACGTAGCCGCCCCCTGCCAGGGCGGTGAGCGCCGCGAGCGTGTTGGCGCTGCGCAGCGACCGGTCGTGGCGCCCGTGGACCAGCTGGAGCAGCTGGACGGCGAATTCGATGTCCCGCAGCCCGCCGGGCGCCAGCTTGAGCTGGCGGGGGCCGTCGCGCCGGACCTGTCGGGAGCCCTCCACCACCCCCTTCATCCGCTGGATCTCGTCCACGGCGGCGGGGTCCAGCCGGTCGGGCCACACGTACGGCTCGGCAAGGGCGAGGAAGGCGTCGCCGAGCGCCCGGTCGCCGGCGACCGGCCGCGCCTTGAGCAGCGCCTGGAACTCCCACGGCCTGGCCCACCGCTGGTAGTAGGCGTCGTAGGCGTCGAGGGTGCGCGACAGCGGGCCGTCGCGACCCTCGGGGCGCAGATTGGCGTCGACCTCGTAGGCGCGCCCCTCCGGGGTCGGCTCGGCGAGGAGCGACAGGAAGCGCCGCGCTGTGCGCGTCGCCGCCCCGAGGTCGCCGTCGTGGACGAACAGGACGTCCACGTCCGAGACGTAGTTGAGCTCCCGTCCGCCGAGCTTGCCCATCGCGACGACGGCGACGCGCGCCCCGCCGGTCCCCGCGGCGCTCGTCTCCAGCGCCGCGGACAGCACCCCGTCGGCGAGCGCCGACAGCTCCCCGGTGGCGGCCGGCGTGTCCGCCATGCCGAGGAGATCCCGGGCGGCCACGCGCAGTAGCCCGCGGGCCTGCACGCGCGCGAGCGCGACGGCCGGAGCGTCGGGCCATTCGGTGAGCACCGCGTCGCACCGGCCCCGGACGGTCGCCGCGTCGAGCGCCTCCAGGTCGCCGGCGAGGACCGCGAGCGCCTCCGGGTCCGTCGCGAGG
>JACCXR010000433.1 GCA_013696915.1 Euzebyaceae bacterium | reverse complement strand
CGGAAGCGGCCCTCGACTGCGGCGAACCAGACACGGCGGGCGAGCTGCTCGAGCACGCCTGGGTGCTGGCCACCGAGGCGCGCGATCACTGCTGGATGGCGACGGTGGCGCGCGGACTCGCTCGCCTCACCGCCACACGCGGCGACCAGCCCGGAGCCGTCCGCTGGGTCGAGGAGGGGCTGCGGCCCGAACCCTGGTACCTGTGGCCCTGCGCGAACCTGCTCGACGCCGGCTGTGATATCGCGATGTCAGCCTTCCCGGAGCTGGCCGATCGTTGGGCGGACGAATTGAGCGGGCTGGCCGCTCGCGGCGGGCTGCGCGAACACGTGATCCGAGCCCAGGTGCATCGCGCGCGGCTCGGGGATCCTCACGCGATCGAGTCCGCTCGGCACGCCGCCACGGACATCGAAAACCCCGCCTTGCACGCCCTGCTCGACAGGACCGGAGCTTTGTCATGAGCAACGCCATCTCCCGGAGCCTCGACAACGTCCGGCGCTCGCTCGAACGTCACCCGGAGGAGGCCGCCCATGCAGACGCCGGCGCCACCGCGACTGTGGGGCCCGGGCTCCGCGTCGACATCCCTGACGCAGCCGGTCGCACGCTGGCGACGGACATGCCCGCCGAGCTGGGCGGGAGCGGGTCCGCTCCCACCCCGGGCACGCTGCTCCGCGCGGCGCTCGCTTCGTGCGCGGCGACCACCGTGGCGATGGTCGCCGCGGAGCAGGGCCTCGAACTCACGGACGTGGAGGTGACTGCCGACAGCCGATCGGACCACCGCGGCATGCTGGCGATCACCGACGACGGCGCCGACGTCGTCCCCGGGCCCCTGGAGATCGTCCTCTGTTACCGGGTCGCCGCCCCGGCGTGGACCCCGACCGACTGCGGGCGCTGGTGGCCGCCGCCAGGGCACGCACGCCGGTGACCTCAGCCCTGCGCCGGGCCGTGCCCGTGCGGACGGAGATCGACGTCGACCAAGTCATCGAGACGGACCTGTAGGCGCTCCAGGTGACCGGGCCGATCATCGCAGGCATCTCGGGTACAATCCCTATGATGAATGCAGTACTATCCCTCCATCATGGGTCGGGGAGACGATGGCCGACAGGCTCCCGCGCATCGTTGAGCGGCTTGTGGGCCCGCGGCTGCGGACCCACGGGGCGGTGCTGATACAGGGTCCGAAGGCGGTCGGCAAGACGACCACCGCTCGCGGCTTCGCGGCGTCTGAGGTGCGGCTCGACCAGGACCGGGCTGCGCTGACCGCCGCACGGACCGATCCGCGGCTGGTACTCGACGGCGCTCACCCGCGGCTGATCGACGAGTACCAGCTCGCCGAGGGGATGTGGGGGGCGGTACGCGGCCGGATCGACGACGTCGGCGGCAAGGGCCTGTTCCTGCTGACCGGGTCGGCTACCCCTGAGGATGACCCTACGGAGCATACTGGGGTGGGGCGGATCGCCCCGGTCACGATGCGGACGATGACGCTGTTCGAGCGGGGCCTGTCGACCGGGGCGGTGTCCGTGGAGGCGCTCCTGAACGGCGAACTGCCGGGCGGTGGTCCTCACGAGTTCTCGGTGACCGACGCGATCGAAGCGCTGGCGTTCGGTGGCTGGCCGGCCAACCTGGGACTCGACGCCGGGGATGCCGCCGACGCGAACATCGCCTACTTGGACATGATCGTGCGGGCCGATGTGCGCCGCATCGACGGGATCAACCGCGACCCCGACGGGGTGCGCCGGCTGCTGGCGTCCTACGCGCGCACCACCGCACAGGACGCCGCCCTGCGCACCGTCGCGAGGACGAGCGAAGAACCGCTGTCCGAGTCGACCCTGCACGACTACCTGCGGACGCTTCGGCGCCTGTTCCTGATCGAGGACCAGGAGAACTGGAAGCCGAGCCTGCGCTCGCGTGTCCGGCTCGCGTCAACACCGAAGCGGCACCTCGCGGACCCGTCGCTGGCCGTCGCGGCGCTGGGCGCGACCCCGAGGCGTCTGCTGGGGCCGGAGATCGAGCTCGCCGGATTCCTGTTCGAGTCGCAGGTCATCCACGACCTGCGGGTGTGCGCTCAGCCGTACCGGGCCGGTGTCCGCTTTTACCGGGACAACAAGGGGCTCGAGGTCGATGCGGTTGTGGAGTCCACCGACGGACGCTGGTTCGCAGCCGAGGTGAAGTTGGGGCACGCCGCGGTGAATGAGGGCGCCGGCAACCTGCTCGCGATGCGCGACAAGCTCGCCGAGCCGGTTCGCGCGGCGTGTGGCGCGCTTGTCGTGATCGTTGCCGACAGCCCGACCTACCTGCGCGACGACGGGATTCTGGTCACCTCGATCGCCTCGCTTGGCCCTTGACTGGCGTGCCGCGAACCGCGATACGACATCTCCTGCACCGCCTGCGCGGCCGGGGTGCGCCTCCAGGCTGGTCAGCGGTGTGTCGCCGATCGCCGCGAGCATCCCGCTGTTCGTTGGACCGCTGATGTCAGTCCCTCCCAATCGTCGCTGCAGTAGTCGAAGTCGGTCGCGAAGCCGCAGCGCCCGGCGACCTCCCAGACCAGCGGGACGTCATCGACGCGCATGACGCCGACGACGAGTTCGTTGCCGGGATGGTCGTGGCCGGGTATGCCGCAGCTGACCGGCTCGTCGGTCGGAACCGGTCGGAACCCACGGACCGTGACGAAGTTCTCCACCGCGATGTGCTCCCGACCCGACCGATGCTCGAGGCGCACGCGGGCGCGACGCACGGCGTGGACGGTGCCGATCGCGGCGGCGAAGTTGACCAGCGTGCGCCCGCCGGCACGGCCGAGGAAGATCTCCTCCAGCGCGCCCGCCTGGGCGTCGCTCGCCGCCAGGTCGACGTACAGCGCCACGCCCCACTCACCGAGCGTCGCATCCGGGGCCACGCTCCGGTCATCGACGTAGGACCCGGCGAGCACCACATCCAGCCCGGACAGGTCGAGGTCAGCGGCAGACCCGTCGGCGACGTGCCAGGACAGCGCGAAGTCGCACACCCCGTAGGTAGACAGTCCGCCCGGCCGGTCCCCGTGCCGGCGGCAGGGGCACACGGCCTCGCAGTTGCAGGCCTCGACGTAGCTGCCGCGCACCCGCCACGGTGACAGGTCAGTCCTCACCGCCTCCTTCTTCACATCATCATCTCGGGTGGGTGCAGACCCGGTGCGAGGCCCGGCAGCCACCACACCGCCACGGCAAGCCCGAGGGCGACGACACCGCACCCGCGCGCAACGCGCTCGCCGGCGGGGGCGAGCTTCTCGATCGCGACGATGCCCATCAGCGCGACCATCGCCACCAAGCTCATCGCCCCGAACACCGCCATGAGCGCCATCAGTGCCCAGCAGCAGGCGAGGCAGTAGCCGCCGTGGTGTGCCCCGGCGCGCAGATCACGCAGCCGGCCGTGCCAACCGGCGTAGCGCAGCAACCACCCGAGCGGAGAACGACAGACCGTCAGGCAGCGGTCCTTGAGTGGAGTGAGCTGGTAGGCGCCGCAAGCCGCCAGGATGGCCGACGCCGCGGCAGTCGCGAAGGGTGGACCCGCCGACTCGGCCTGGTCACCCAGCGCCATCAGGCCATAGGCGGGCAACGCCGAGGCCGCCCACACCCCCACGTAGCCCGCGACGAACGCAGCGATCCGCACGCGCTTCGGACGGACGACCATGCGCGCGTAACGCAGCGCGACGGGGGCCACCGAGGGCAGCATCATCGCGGTCATCATCAGCGCCCACATCCCCGCGAACGCCGGCAACTCGAGCCTCATCGTCCCGACCATCGCCCCCATCCCGCGCGCGTGGACCGCCGCCAGCGCCCAGACGACGGCAGCCACGCCGAACAGCGCGACCACTAGCCCGGGCGAGCGCGTCGCCCCGGGGCTGGGGGCGGGAATCGATGAGTCCATCATGGCCGGTCGACGATCCACCCGGGACTGATCCCACCAGTGGGTGTGGTCGCGTCGGCAGCGCCAACGTCGCAACTCAACGACGGCCGTCCCCACCAGCACCTGATCGCTGACCGGTCGCGTGGCTGCGCCGCAAGACGGGCACAGCGGGGCGAGCGGCTCCCGACGAGCCCGACGCTCTCGTACCATCGGCGATCGATCGATGCTCGGGCATGCGTTCCTCCTCGCGTGCGCGGCGCTGACGCCGCACCCTGCGTGTCGGCGTGGAGGCGGGCAGCGGACCCAGCGGTCCACTCCCCACCCCACCCCGCCCCTCAGCCGGTCGGGACGCCAGCGGCGAGCCGCTTGACCGCTTCGGTGGTCATGGCCTGCCCGCCGATGCCCCAGTCTCCGCTTGCGACCTCGTCGATCACGACCCACGTCACGCCGCGCATGGCCTCGCCCTCGACCGCGACCATGGCG
>JACCXR010000366.1 GCA_013696915.1 Euzebyaceae bacterium | reverse complement strand
GCCCGCGAGCGCCGGCCACGCCTCGGGCTGCCGGCCGGCCACCCCCGCGAGCGCGCGCAGCGCCCGGTCGGGGTTCGACGCCGTGGCGACGGCTTCGAGGACCGGAGAGCCGGCAGCGGCATCCGGGGCGATGCCCATGGCGTCCAGCAGCGGCTGCGCGGCAGCGACGTCCACGCCGAGCCTGGCCAGCACCGCGTCCAGCGACTCGGCGGGGGTGTCGACCACCCGCCGCGGCCGTGTTGTCGCCATGGCGGGGACCCTACCGCCGTCCACGACACCGGCGGGGGCCTCCGGCGCTCGACCGGACCCACCGGGGACCGCCGGGACGGCGCTACAGCGTGGGAAGATACTTCGCGAGCTCGAACGGCGTGACCTGCGAGCGGTACTCGTCCCACTCGGCCCGCTTGTTGCGCAGGAAGTACGTGAAGACGTGCTCGCCGAGCGCCTCGGCGACGAGCTCGGAGTCCTCCATCCTGAGCAGCGCGTCGTCGAGGTTGCGCGGGAGGCTGCCGATGCCGGCGGCGCGGCGCTCGACGTCGGTCATCTCGTAGATGTTGTCCTCCGCCTCGGCCGGGAGCTCGTAGCCCTTCTCGATGCCGCGCAGGCCGGCCGCGAGGATGACCGCGAAGGCCAGGTACGGGTTGCAGGCCGGGTCCGGCGCGCGGAACTCGATGCGCGTGGACGCGCTCTTCTTCGGCTTGTACATCGGCACCCGCACGAGCGACGAGCGGTTGTTGCGGCCCCACGAGACGAACACCGGCGCCTCGAACCCCGGCACCAGCCGCTTGTAGGAGTTCACCCACTGGCAGCAGACCGCGGCGATCTCGGTCGCGTGGACCAGCAGCCCGGCCATGAACTGCTTCGCGGTGGCGGACAGGTGGTACGGGTCGCTCGCGTCGTAGAACGCGTTCGCGTCCCCGTCGAACAGCGAGACGTGCGTGTGCATCGCCGAGCCCCAGTGCTCGGCCAGCGGCTTCGGCATGAAGGTCGCGTAGATCCCGCGCGCGAGCGCGACCTCCTTCACCACCAACCGGTAGGTCATCACGTTGTCGGCCATCGTCAGGGCGTCCGCGTAGCGCAGGTCGATCTCGTGCTGGCTGGGGGCGACCTCGTGGTGCGAGTACTCCACCGAGATCCCCATGCCTTCGAGCAGCTCGATCGCGTGGCGGCGGAAGTCCGACTGGACGTCGTTCGGGGTGAGGTCGAAGTAGCCGCCGTTGTCCAGGGGCGTCGGGTCGTTGGGGCCGGCGAACAGGAAGAACTCCATCTCGGGATGGACGTAGAAGCTGAAGCCCATGTCGGCGGCCTTCCCGAGGTTGCGCCGCAGCACCTGTCGCGGGTCGGCCGCGAAGGGCTCGCCCTCCGGCGTGCGGATGTCACAGAACATCCGCGCGACACCCGGCGCCTCGGCCTTCCACGGCAGCACCTGGAAGGTGGAGGCGTCGGGCATGGCGAGCATGTCCGACTCCTGGACCCGGGCGAACCCGTCGACGGCGGACCCGTCGAACCCGATGCCCTCGACGAACGCGCCCTCGATCTCCGACGACGTCACGGCGACCGACTTCAGCGTCCCGAGCACGTCGGTGAACCACAGCCGCACGAACCGGATGTCGCGCTCCTCTACGGTACGGAGCACGTACTCCTGCTGCTTGTCCATATCACTCATCCTTGCAGGTCAGCGGCTCGTGGTGGTCCCTCGGCCCGCACACAGTCCGCAGGAATCGCCCATGCGGCCTCGACGACGAACCTCGTCCCCTCGTCCGACGACGGCCACAGGTGCGTAGGTCTTCAGCGTCTCCACGGGGCTAGCATGCCCCAGCCCCTCCTGGACGACCTTCGTCCTGAACCCGCTGGCCCTGCGTGTCGAAGAGCCTAGGTCCAGCACGTTGCCGCTATCGCGGTCGCACTGGATGCCGCGAAGCATCGGCGCGACGGCCGGGACGCCGTGGAGGGCGGCGGCGGCAAGGCACGAAGGCTGCGACAGTGCGGTTCATGGCTTTCCGGGCCCGTTAGACTTCGGCGCTCAACGGCGACCCGCGCGGAACCGGCCAACGAAGGCGAGAGACGATGCCGCTCTATCTATCGAGGTTCGGCTACACGCCGGAGACCTGGGCTCGGCTGATCGGCCACCCGGAGGACCGCCGAAAGGCCGCTCAGTCGTACATCGAGTCGGTCGGTGGGAAGCTCCATGGGTTCTGGTACGCCTTCGGAACACACGACGGCTACACCCTATGGGAGGCCCCGGACAACGTGTCCATGGCCGCGGTTGCGCTGGCGATTGGCGGGGGCGGTGCGCTGAGCTCGCTGGAAACGACAGTCCTCCTGACCGTCGACGAAACGAT
This sequence comes from Euzebyaceae bacterium, assembly GCA_013696915.1. Classification (GTDB taxonomy): domain Bacteria; phylum Actinomycetota; class Nitriliruptoria; order Euzebyales; family Egibacteraceae; genus JACCXR01. Next base: position 3,680 of record JACCXR010000366.1, on the reverse strand, counting down.
GGACGCCCTGCGCATGGCCGAGCAGGTCCAGTACCGAGCGCCTGGCGCGTAGCGGGTCGCGCGCCCCTGCTATCGGGGCCGTGCCGGCGCCTCGCTACTCGCTCATGGCCCGGGCCGGCGGTGCGCCGACGCCGGAGGGATCGGCGTGATCGAGCGAGGGGTGCGGACCGCCGGGGAAGGCCTGGGGGCCGAGGGCCAGCTCGGGATAGCCGTACATGCCGTGCTCGTAAATGTCGAGGCCCTCGAGCTCCTCCTGCTCCGTCACGCGGATGCCCACGGTGGCGCGCATCGCCCCGACGACCAGGCCGGTCGCGAGCGCGACGAACGCTCCGGCGGCGACCACACCGAGGACCTGGACGGCGAGCAGGCGGACCCCGCCGCCGTACAGCAGCCCGTCGGTGGTGTGCGCCAGGCCGACCCAGACCGTGCCCAGTGCCCCGCAGACGCCGTGGACAGCGACCGCGCCGACCGGGTCGTCGACCCCCAGTCGGTCGACAACGCCGACGGCGATCACGACGACGACGCCGGCGATCAGACCGACGGCGAGCGCGCCGAGGTTGTTGAGGACGTCCGCCCCGGCGGTGACGCCGACGAGGCCCGCGAGCAGCCCGTTGGCGGTCATCCCGACGTCGTACTTCCCGTACCGCAGGCGCGTGTAGAGGGCGGCGGCGGTCCCGCCGGCGCCGCCGGCGAGCACGGTCGCGACCAGCACGTCGGCGATGAGGAACCCGTCGCCCGCGCCCAGGGTGGACCCGCCGTTGAAGCCCATCCACCCGAAGAACAGCAGCAGGGCCCCGAGCACGCCGAGCGGGACCGAGTGGCCGGGGATCGCCCGCGGCTTCCCGCTCGCGTCGTACTTGCCGATGCGCGGGCCTAGGATGGCGGCGGCCACGAGCGCGGCCACGCCGCCCGTGAGGTGGACGACGGTCGAGCCGGCGAAGTCGAGGAAGCCGAGGTCGTTCAGCCAGCCGCCGCCCCACTTCCAGGCGCCGATCACCGGGTAGACGAGCCCGGTCATTCCCACGACGACGATGAGGTAGGGGCCGAACTTCATGCGCTCCGCGCAGGCCCCGGACACGATCGTCGCCGCGGTCGCCGCGAACATCGCCTGGAACAGGAAGTCGATCGACAGCGACCCGCCGGTCACCGGCTCGTAGGACGCCAGGCCCAGCAGGAAGAAGCCGTCGGTGCCGACCAGGCCGGCCGCCTGGGTCCCGTACATCAGCGCGAAGCCCACCGCGAAGTACGTCATGAGACCCAGGCAGAGGGTCATGAGGTTCTTCATGATGATGTGCGCGGCGTTCTTGCTCCGCCCGAAGCCGCACTCGAGCAGCGCGAACCCCGGGTGCATGAGCAGCACGAACGCCGATGCCATCGCCAGGAAGACGATGTCGAGGTTCGCCTGGACGGTCTCGGCGGTGACCTCCTGCGCCCACGCCGGCGACGCGACCGCGACGGTCGCCATGCACACGCTTCCGACCACAAGCCTTTTCCGCACGGTCGCTCCTTGGTGAGGTGGTCGAGGACCCGGTCTGCGGTCGCCGTTGACCCCGAGGCCCGGGCAGGGCACCGCGCCCGGCCCGGTACGATGGGCAGGACCGTTGCAAGCCGCGCTTTCCGCTCGGTTGCCCGCGTGTTTCCGCCGTGTAAAGCCCGCCCGCCGCGAAGGCCCCCGACCGATGCGTCTCGCGCTCGCGCAGCTCAACCCCGTCGTCGGCGACGTCTCCGGCAACGCCCTCGACCTGTCGGCCGCCTATGCCGAGGGGGTGGCGGCCGGCGCCGACGTCGTGTGCGCCGGCGAGCTCGCCCTCACCGGCTACCCACCGGAGGACCTCGTCCTCAAACGCGGGTTCCGCCGCGCGGTCGGCGAGGCCCTGGAGGGACTGGCAGATGAGGTCGGCGGCGCGGCCTTCGTCGTCGGCTTCGTCGAGGACCTCGCCGGCGCGCCCGCCGCCGTCTGGCGACCGGTCGCCAGCGAGGCCACGGCCAGTCCGCCGCTGGCCAACGCCGCCGCCGTCCTGCGCGACGGCCGCGTCGAGGCGGTCTACCGCAAGCACCGCCTGCCGAACTACGGCGTTTTCGACGAGGCGCGCTACTTCATGGCCGGCACCGATCCGGTGGTCGTGGACGTCGCCGGCGCCCGCCTCGGGGTGACGGTCTGCGAGGACCTCTGGAGCGCCGGCGGCCCGGTCGCGGCGGCGGCCGGAGCCGGCGCGCAGATCGTGCTCAACATCAACGCCAGCCCGTACAGCCGCGGCAAGCGCGCCGACCGGGAGCGCTGGGCGGCGGCGCATGCGGCTGGCGGCGGGGTCTGGATCGCCTACCTCAACCAGGTCGGCGGACAGGACGAGGTCGTCTTCGACGGCGACTCGTTCGTGATGGCTCCCGACGGGACGGTCGTGGCCCGCGGGGCCCAGTTCGCGGCGGACCTGCTGGTCGTCGACGTGCCGGTCGGGCGGCCCGCGCCGTCGCCTGCGCCGCGGCCGCGCACGGATCCCCGGCTCGACCCCGTCGCCGAGGTCTACGCGGCGCTGGTGCTCGGCACCCGCGACTACGTCGGGAAGAACGGCTTCGCCCGGGCACTCGTGGGGCTGTCCGGGGGCGTCGACTCGGCGCTGGTCGCGACCATCGCCGCCGACGCCCTGGGGGCGGGGGCGGTCACCGCGGTCGGGATGCCGTCACCGCATTCCTCGGAAGGGTCGCTGACCGACGCCCGCAAGCTCGCCGCCAACCTCGGCATCCGCTTCCTCGAACTGCCGATCGGTGACGTGATGTCCGCGTTCGACAGGGTCCTGGCGCGGCCGTTCGCCGGGACCCAGGCGGGGGTCGCCGAGGAAAACATCCAGTCGCGCATCCGCGGGACGCTGCTGATGGCGCTGTCGAACAAGCACGGCGACATCGTGCTGGCGACCGGCAACAAGAGCGAGTACGCCGTCGGCTACTCCACGCTGTACGGCGACATGGCGGGGGGCTTCGCCGTCATCAAGGACGTGCCGAAGACGCTCGTCTACGAGCTGTGCCGGCAGCGCAACGACGCCGCGGCGGCCGAGGTCATCCCCCGGCAGATCCTCGACAAGCCGCCGTCCGCCGAGCTGCGGCCCGGGCAGCGCGACACCGACTCGCTGCCGCCGTACGACGTCCTCGACCCGATCGTCGAGGCCTACGTCGAGCGCGACCGGTCGGTGGCGGAGATCGTCGCGGCCGGCTTCGACGAGCAGACGGTGCGCCGGATCGCGACGCTGATCGACCGCGCCGAGTACAAGCGACGGCAGGCCGCCCCCGGCGTGAAGATCACCGCCCGCGCATTCGGCAAGGACCGGCGGCTGCCGATCACCCAGCGATGGACCGGGTGACACGCGAATCGCCGGAGCCCGTCGGAGGCGATTCTCATGGCCCCGGTTGCGGCGGTCGCGCAGCGACCGCCCAGGGATCGATGACCGCCGTCAGGCGCCGCTCTCCCGCCGCAGCAGCATGGTCACCGGGCCGTCCGCGTGGATCTCGATCTCCATGTGCGCGCCGAACACTCCCCGGGCCGTCGGCACCGTGAGCGCGTCGCAGTAGCGGTCGTACAGGCGCTCCCCGATCTCCGGATCGGCCGCGTCGATGAACGACGGGCGACGGCCCTTGCTCACGTTGCCGTAGAGGGTGAACTGGCTGATCGCCAGGACACCGCCGCCGAC
>JACCXR010000361.1 GCA_013696915.1 Euzebyaceae bacterium | reverse complement strand
CGCGCGGCGTGACCGGCCACCCGCTGCTGTGGGGCCGCGACCGCGACCGGATCCTCGCGGACGTCGCACGCTTCGTCGACCACGACGACGACCGCCGCGCGCGGCTGGGGCTGACGCCGGCGGGGGCCGAGCAGCCGTTCGGTATGGACGGTGCGCCGCCGGTGGCTCTCGACCTCGGCGACGGTCGCGCTGTGCAGGTCCGCGGCCGCGTCGATCGCCTTGACCGGGCCGCCGACGGCGCGCTGGTCGTGGCGGACTACAAGACCGGGGGCACGAAGAGATACAAGCAGCTCAGCGAGGAGAACCCCCTGGGCGACGGCACCAAGCTGCAGCTGGCGCTCTACGGGCTCGCCATGCAGGCCATCAACCCGAGCCCCGTCGGCGTCTACTCCGAGTACTGGTTCACCTCGACCAAGGGCGCGTTCGCGAGCATCGGCTACCCCGTCACCGACGGGGTGGCGGCCGCGCTGCGCCGCGCCCTGCGGGTCGCCGCCGACGGCATCACCGCGGGCCACTTCCCGATGAAGCCGCCCGAGCCCGGGTGGCGGCCGTCCACCGAGTGCCGCTTCTGCGACACGGACGACCTCGGCACGTCGGACCGGTACCGCGACTGGGAGCGCATCAGGACCGCCAGCGCCCTCCGCGGGTACGTCGCCTACCTGGACCCGGACGCTTCGACGCCGGCGGGCGCGGCGTGACCGGCGCCCTCGCCGACCAGGCCGCCCGCGACCGCATCGCCACCGCGCTCGACGAGACCCTGTTCGTCGAGGCCGGCGCCGGCTCCGGCAAGACGAAGTCGCTCGTGGACCGGATCGTCGCGCTGGTCGACGCCGGTACCGAGATGCGCCACATCGCCGCGATCACGTTCACCGAGAAGGCCGCCGCGGAACTGCGCGACCGGATCCGCCTCTCCTTCGAAGCCGGCGCCGCCGACGCGGCCCTCGACGACGGGGCCCGCGCCCGGTGCCGCACGGCGGTGGAGCAGGTCGACGCCGCGGCCATCTCGACGCTGCACGCCTTCGCCCAGCGCATCCTCTCCGAGAACCCCCTCGAAGCGGCGCTGCCGCCCGCCGTCGACGTGCTCGACGAGGTCGCGTCTGAGATCGAGTTCACCGACCGCTGGGACCGGTTCCGCGACGCTCTCCTCGACGACCCCGACCTCCGGCGGACGCTGCTGCTGGCCTTCGCCGCCGGCATCACGCTCGCCGACCTGCGCCACCTCGCCGCGGAGTTCGGAGCCAACTGGGACCTCGTCTGCGACGCGGACCGCGTCCCCTGGGGCCGCGAGGAGCCCCCGCCGGTGGACCTCACCGACCTCCTGGGCCGTGGCGAGGCGCTGCTTGCGCGGCGGTCCGAGTGCGCCGACGGGGCCGACAAGCTCTGCATGCACCTCACCGACCTGATCGAACCGCACCTCCGGGCGCTCCGGGACGCCCCCGACGAGTACGAGGCCCTCAGGCTGCTGATCGCGGAGCAGCCGAAATACGCCTGTTCGTACGGGAAGCGGGAGAACTGGGCCGACAAGGCATCGGTCGCCGGGGAGCTCGCGGATCTCGGCAGCGTCCGCCACGGCATCGCGAAGGCTGTGGCCGAGGCCTGCCTGCACCGGCTCGCCGTCGAGGTCGCCGGGTTCACCCGCGCCGCCGCCGTGCAGCGCCGGTCCGGTGGGCGGCTGGAGTTCCACGACCTGCTGGTCCTCGCCCGCGACCTGTTGCGCGGGCCGCACGGCGTCGCGGTGCGCCGGCGCCTGTCCGCCCGCTACCGCCGTCTGCTCCTCGACGAGTTCCAGGACACCGATCCCATCCAGATCGACCTGGCGGTCCTGATCGCCTCCGACGACCCCGGTGCGGCGTCGAAGGCGTGGCCGGACGTCGCCGTGCCCGCCGGGCGGCTGTTCCTCGTCGGCGACCCGAAGCAGTCGATCTACCGGTTCCGCCGCGCCGACATCGACCTGTTCCTGCGCGCCCGCGACCGCTTCGGGCCGGCGGTCGCCCTGACCACGAACTTCCGGGCGACGGCGCCCGTCATCGACTGGGTGAACCACGTCTTCGGCCGGCTCATCTCCCACCGGCCGGGCGCGCAGCCGGACTACCAGCCGCTCGACGCGGCGCCGGCCCGGCGCACGCCAGTCGGACCGCCCGTCGCCGTCCTCGGCCGGCGCGCGCACCCGGACGTCAAGCTGCTCGCCGACGAGCTCCGCGAGCGCGAGGCGACCGACGTCGCCGAAGCGGTGCTCGCCGCGCGCTGCTGGGAGGTGACCGCGCGCGACCCCGACGGCGCCTCCGGCCGGCGCGCCGCCACGCTCGGCGACATCACGATCCTGCTGCCCGCGCGCACGTCGCTGGCCGCGCTCGAACGGGCGCTGGACCTGCGCGGCATCCCGTACCGGGCCGAGACGAGCTCGCTGGTGTACTCGACCATGCAGGTGCGCGACCTCATGGCGGCGGCCCGGGCGCTCGCGGACCCCTCCGACCAGCTCGCGCTCGTCACGGCGCTGCGCTCGCCGATCTTCGGGTGCGGCGACGACGACCTGTTCACCTACCGGGTCGACCACGGCGGCGCCTGGAGCTTCACCAGCCCGACGCCGGAGGGCGTCGAACGCGACCACCCCGTCGCCGCCGCGCTCACGTACCTGCGCGCGCTGCACGCGCAGCTCCCCTGGCTCGCACCGTCCGAGCTGCTGGACCGGATGATCCGGGACCGCAAGCTGTTCGAGCTGGGGTACGCCGAGGGACGTCCGCGCGACCTGTGGCGCCGGCTGCGGTTCGTCCTTGACCAGGCGCGTGCGTGGAGCGAATCGGAGGGCGGCACCCTGCGCGAGTACCTCGAATGGGCGCGGATGCAGGCCTCGGAGTCCGCACGCGTGGCCGAGACGATCCTGCCCGAGACCGACGACGACTCCGTGCGGATCATGACGATCCACGGCGCGAAGGGGCTGGAGTTCCCGATCACGATCGTGTCCGGCATGACCACCACCTCGCGCGGGGCCAAAGGGCGGGTCCAGGTCGCGTTCCCGCCGCAGGGGCCGGTGGGCATCAAGGTGTCCGCGGTGGTCACCCCGGAGTTCGAGGCCTTCAAGCCGATCGACGAGCAGATGGGCTACCACGAGCGGCTGCGGCTGCTCTACGTCGCCTGCACCCGTGCGCAGGATCACCTCGTGGTCTCGCTGCACCGCAAGGCGCGCACCCTGCCGCCCAAGGAGCACAACCGGACCAACGCCGAGCTGCTCGCCCTGGCCTGCGAGGGGCTCGAACTCCATGAGATCGCCGACGACGACGCCGCCGCCCCCCCCGCTGCCGCCGGCCGGACGGACGCCGCGCCGCTGCCGGACTGGGCGGCTTGGGAGGCCGAGCGCACGGCCGCGCTCACCGCCAGTGCCCGGCGCCGGAGCGTGGGGGCGTCCGACGTCGAGCTGACGGCGCCGGCCGCCGCACTCGACGACGACACCGCCGCCGGCGCGGACAAGGACGCCCGCGACCTGGAGCTCCCGCCGTGGCAGAAGGGCCGCTACGGCACGGCGATCGGGCGGGCCGTCCACGCGGTCCTGCAGACCGTCGACCTCGCCACCGGCGAGGGTCTGGCCGAGGCCGCCGCGGCGCAGGCCGCCGCAGAGGGCGTCATCGGGCGGGAGTCCGAGATCCGCCGGCTGGCCGGCGCGGCCCTGCAGGCGCCGTCGGTGCGGCAGGCGCTGACCTGCGCCCGCTGGCGCGAGACGTACGTGGCGACACCGGTGGGGGGGCGGATCCTCGAGGGCTACATCGATCTGCTCTACCGCTCGCCGGCGGGGCTGGTGGTCGTCGACTACAAGACGGCGTCGACGGCCGCCGACCTCGACCGGCGGATGGACGCCTACCGCGCGCAGGGCGGGGCCTACGCTGTGGCGGTCGAAGGCGCCGCCGGCGAGCCGGTCGCGCGGGTCGTGTTCGTCTTCCTCACGGCGGGCGGGGCGGTGGAGCGCGACCTGCCCGACCTCCCGGCGGCCAAGGAGGCGGTGCGCGCCGCGATGGCCACCGCCGTGTAGACAATCTGCTACGCTCGGGGTCGTGCCGGAGATCCCCCAGCGCGAACTGCGCAACAACGTCAGCGCGGTCCTGCGCGCCGCCGAGGCGGGGGAGGTCTACACGGTCACCGTCGACGGCCGTCCGGTCGCGCAGCTCGGCCCGCACCGCCCACGACAATGGGTCGCGGCGGACGACGTCCACGCAATCCTGGACACGCCCACCGACCCGTCCCTGCTCGACGACGTCATCGCGACCGGCCTCGCTCCCGATGCCGGCTACGACCCATGGCGCGACCGGTGAGGGGCCTGCTCGACACCTCGGTGATCATCGCGCGGGCCGTGGCGGAGCTTCCGCAGGAGGCGGCGATCTCCGCCGCGACGCTGGCCGAGCTGCACTTCGGAGTGCTCCTCGCCGGCGCCGACGACGTCCGGCGTGCCCGCATCCGCCGCCTCGCCGAGATCGAGGCGCGCTTCGACCCCCTTCCGGTCGACGCCGCCGTCGCTCGCTCCTACGGTGCGCTCGCCCACGTCGTCGTCTCCGCCGGGCGGCAGCCGCGCCGCCGCACGATGGACCTGCTCATCGCCGCGACGGCGCACGCGCACCGCATCCCGCTCTACACCCGCGACGCCGCAGATTTCGCCGGGATCGGCGACGAGATCAGCATCCACGTCGTCTGACGGCCGGCCCGGCCCACGGCGTCCACACCTTCCAGGCGCCACGGCGGCCGACCTGTCACACCGCCGCTGCATACTCGTGCTCCGAGCTACTCACCGCGCGTCGCCGCCCGGGCCAGGGCCGGGCCACGGCCGGGGGAGGCGCTCCCAGACCGGAGGGGGACCGCGAGCGTGCTGCACGTCCATCGAGCGGAACGGGCCGACCGGCTGGTGGCCGCCCTCGGCGAGGTCGTCGCCGAGCCGCTCGACGATCCGTTGGCGCCCGAGGTCGTCGCCGTGCCGACGCGCGGCGTCGAGCGGTGGCTCGTCCAGCGGCTGTCCACCTCGCTCGGGGCCAGCGTCGGGCGCGCGGACGGCGTCTGCGCGAACGTGGAGTTCCCCTTCCCCGGCCGGTTGGTCGGCGGCGCGGTCGCCGTCGCCGCGGGCGTCGACCGCGAGACCGACCCGTGGCTGCCCGAGCGGTCGGTGTGGCCGCTGCTCGCCGCGGTCGAGGAGCACCTCGCCGACGGCTGGCTCGCCGTGCTCGCCGCACACCTCGGCGGCAGCGGGCCCGACCCCGAAGCCGACCGTCGGGCCCGCCGGTTCGGCGTCGTGCGGCACCTGGCGGATCTCTACGACCGGTACGGCGTGCACCGGCCCGCCATGGTGCGCGCCTGGGCGACCGGGGGCGACACGGACGGTCAGGGGGAGCCGCTGCCCGCCGAGCTCGTCTGGCAGGCGCAGCTCTGGCGGGCCCTGCGCCGGCGCATCGGCGGTCCCAGTCCCGCGGAGCGCCTCGACGGTGCCTGCCGGGCGCTGCGCGACGCGCCGGCGATCCTCGACTACCCGGCGCGCCTGTCGCTGTTCGGGCTGACCCGGCTGCCGGCCAGCTACCTCGACGTCCTCGCGGCGCTGGCGACGGCCCGGGACGTGCACCTGTTCCTGCTCCACCCCTCCCCGGTGCTCTGGGCGCGCGTGGCGGGCACCGTTCGCGACCGGAGCGCCATGGGGCGCCGCCGTGACGACCGCACCGACGACCGCCCGCGCAACCCGCTGCTCGCCACCTGGGGACGGGACGCCCGCGAGATGCAGCTCGTGCTGACCCGCGCCGGTGAGGTCTGCGACCACCACCGCGCCGTCGAGGAGGAGGCGAGGACGCTCCTGGAGCGGATCCAGGCCGACGTTCGCGCGGACCGCGCGCCGCCCGGCGTGCCGCTGCCGGGGGCGGTCGATTCCCGGGCGCCGCTGGCGCCCGGCGACCACAGCGTCCAGGTGCACGCCTGCCACGGCCGCGGGCGGCAGGTGGAGGTCCTCCGCGACGCGATCCTCCACCTGCTCGCCGAGGACCCGACCCTGGAGCCCCGCGACGTCATCGTCATGTGTCCCGACATCGAGGCGTTCGCCCCGCTCGTCTCAGCCACCTTCGGTGCTGGCGACCCGACCGGGGACAGCGGTGACCGGCCCGCCGTGGAGGGCCGCCCGCCCGACCTACGGGTGCGGCTCGCGGACCGCTCGCTGCGACAGACCAACCCCGTGCTCGGCGTCGTGTCCGAACTGCTCGCCCTCGCGTCCGCGCGGGTCACGACCGCGCAGGTGCTCGACCTCGCCGGCCGCGAACCCGTGCGCCGGCGGTTCCGGCTGGACGACGACGACCTCGGCCGGGTCGAGAAGTGGGTGGCGGTGAGCGGGATCCGCTGGGGGCTCGACGCCGCCCACCGCGCCCCGTACTCGCTCGACCGGCTCGACGCCAACACCTGGCGGGCCGGCCTCGATCGGGTGCTCCTCGGCGTCGCGCTGGCCGAGGACACCCAGCCCCTCGTCGGCGGGGTGCTGCCGCTCGACGACATCGACAGCGGCGACATCGACCTCGCCGGCCGCTTCGTCGAGCTCGTCGACCGCCTGGGCACCGCCGTCGCCGCGTTCGGCGGCGCCCGCCCGGTCGGCGCATGGGCGGAGGCGATCGGTGCCGCGGCCGACGACCTGACCGCCACCGCTGGCCGGGACGGGTGGCAGCGCGGGCAGCTGCAACGGATCCTCGACGACGTCGTCGCCGAGGCGGCCGGCGCCACGGCCGTCCTCGCCCTCGCCGAGATCCGCGCCCTGCTCGCCGACCGCCTGCGGGGACGGCCGACCCGGGCGAACTTCCGCACCGGCCACCTCACGATCTGCACGCTCGTCCCGATGCGGTCGGTGCCCCATCGGGTCGTGTGCCTCCTCGGCCTCGACGACGGCGTGTTCCCCCGCGGGACCGCGCCCGACGGCGACGACCTCGTCGCCCGCGACCCGCGGGTCGGCGACCACGACCCCCGCAGCGAGGACCGCCAGCTCCTCCTCGACGCGCTGCTCGCCGCCACCGACCACCTCGTGATCACCTACAGCGGGCGGGACGAGCGCACGAACGCCGCCCGCCCGCCGGCCGTGCCCGTCGGCGAGCTGCTCGACGTCGTGGACCGGACAGTGCGCACAGACGAGGCCGCAGCCGACGGCAATCTCGCGCCGGCCCGCCGGCGCGTCGTGGTCGAGCACCCCCTGCAGCCGTTCGACCCGCGCAACTTCGCCGCCGGTGCGCTCGTGCGCGAGCGGGCGTGGAGCTACGACGCCGTCGCCCTCGACGGTGCCCGGGCGCTCACCAGCCCGCGCACCGGCCGGCCGGCGTTCCTCGACGGTCCCCTGCCGCGGACCCCTGGGGAGCTCGTCGAGCTCGACGACCTCGTCCGGTTCGTCCTGCACCCGGTCAAGGCGTTCCTGCGGCAGCGGCTCGGCATCGCCGTGAGGGACGGCGACGAGGACGCCTCCGACGCGCTGCCCGTGGAGCTCGACGCGCTCCAGACGTGGGCGGTGGGACAGCGCCTGCTCGATGCGCGCCTCGCCGGCGCGGACGCCGCTGCCTGCGCGACCGCGGAGTTCGCGCGCGGCACCCTGCCGCCCGGCCGGCTTGGGTGGTCGATCCTCGAACGCGTCGGGCCGGTCGTGGACGCGCTCGTCGAACAGGCGCGAGCGCAGATCGCGAGTGGCGGCAAGTCCGGCTCGGTGGATGGCAGCAACGAGCCCGGCCCGGATGCGGGCGGCGGCGAGTTCGGACCGCTTGGGGGTGGCGGCGAGCTCGGATCGCTGGAGGGCGGCGGCGAGCCCGGCTCTGTGGAGGTGAACCTGCTGCTCGCCGGCGGACGAGCGCTCGTCGGCACGGTACCGGGGGTCGTCGGCGACGTCGCGCTGAGCGTGACCTACTCGAAGCTGGCGGCGAAGCACCGCCTGGTGGCGTGGGTGCGGCTCCTGGCCATCACCGCGACCCACCCGGACCGGCCCTTCGCGGCCGCGACCGTGGGACGCTACCCCGGCCCCGGCCGGCGGTGGACCGTCGGCGTGGCGCGCATCACCCCGCCGGCCGGGGACCCGGAAGCCCGACGGCGATGGGCCCTGGAGCACCTCGGCGTGCTCGTCGATCTCCACGACCGCGGCCTGCGCGAACCCCTGCCGCTGTACTGCAAGACCTCGGCCGCCTACGCCGGCGCGCGGGCCGCCGGGAACGACGCCGACGATGCGCAGGACCGGGCGAGGGATGCTTGGGAGTCGGGACGCTACGACCGCGAGGACCGGGAACTCGACCACCAGCTCGTCCTCGGCGGCGTCCGCACGCTCGCAGAACTGCTCCAGGTCCCACCCTGCGCCGACGAGGCCGGCCCTGGCTGGGCGGCCGACGAGCCGACCCGCTTCGGCCGCTACGCCCGCCGGCTGTGGGACGGGCTGCGGTCGTGCGAGGAGGTGAGCAACCGGTGACCGGCCCGGTTCGCGGACAGGGGCGGGCGCAGAACGGCGGTGAGATCGAGCCGTTCGACGTCTGCGGTCCGCTCCCTTCCGGCGTGACCGTGCTCGAGGCGAGCGCCGGCACCGGCAAGACGTTCACGATCGCCGCGCTGGCGGCCCGCTACGTGGCCGACGGCTGGCCGCTCGAGCGCCTGCTGCTCGTCACCTTCACCCGCATGGCCACCGGGGAGCTGCGCGAGCGGGTCCGGGAACGGCTGGTCGCGGCCGAGCAGGGCCTCGCCCGCGCCGCGGCCGGCGTCGAGCCCCCGCCCGACGATACGGTCCTGCGCCTGCTGGCCACGGGTGCGCCCGGCGAGATCGAGGAGCGCCGCCGCCGCCTGGCAGGCGCGCTCGCGGACTTCGACGCAGCGACCATCGCCACGACGCACGGGTTCTGCCAGCACATCCTCAGTGGCCTCGGCGTCGCCGGGGACGTCGAGCGCGACGCCACGTTCCTGGAGGACCCCGCCGATCTCGTCGACGAGGTCGTCGCCGATCTCTACGTCCGCGGGTTTCACGCGCGCGCGGAGCCGCCGCCGTTCAACCTGTCCGAGGCGCTGCGGATCGGGCGCACGGTCGTCGGCAACCCGGGGGCGGCGCTGCAACCGCAGGCCGCGCCGTCGGACTCGGATGCCGCCATGCGTCTGCGCTTCGCCTGCGCGGTCCGGGCCGAGGTCGAACAGCGCAAGCGGCGGGCCGCCGTCCTGACCTACGAGGACCTGCTCACCCGGCTCGCGGGGACCCTCGCCGATCCCCTCCGCGGACCCGCGGCCTGCCGCCGGCTCCGCGAGCGCTACCGGGTCGCGTTGGTCGACGAGTTCCAGGACACCGACCCCGTCCAGTGGGAGATCATGCGGCGCGGCTTCGGCGGAGGCGACGCGACGCTGGTGCTCATCGGCGACCCGAAGCAGGCGATCTACGCCTTCCGCGGCGCCGACGTGTACGCCTACCTCGACGCCGCCCGGCTGGCCGGCACCCGCGCGACGCTCGCGGTCAACTGGCGCAGCGACCAGGGACTCGTCGACGCGTACGGGGCGCTGTTCGGCGGCGCGAAACTCGGTCACCGGGGCATTGCCTACCGGGCGGTGCACGCCGCAGCGCAAAATCAGCGTTCACGGCTGGCCGGCGCCCCCGACGGGGCGCCGCTGCGCATCCGCGTGGTCCACCGCGGGGACGGCCACGTCCGCCTCACCCCGTACGGCTGGGTCAAGGCCGACTCCGGTCGCGAGCACGTCGCCGCCGACGTCGCCGCCGACATCGTCCGGCTCCTGTCCTCCGGGGCGGAGATCCTCGCCCGGTCCGCCGAGGGGATCGAGCAGGGTCGGATACCGGTCCGGCCGGGCCATGTCGCGGTCCTCGTGCGCCGCCACCGTGACGCCGCCGGAGTCCGCGACTCCCTGGCCCGGGTCGGCGTCCCGGCCGTCATCAACGGTGCCGGCAGCGTGTTCGCCACCGGCACGGCCCGCGAGTGGCTGCGGCTGTTCGAGGCCCTCGAGCGGCCCGCGGCCCCCCTCCGGGCGCGGTCGGCGGCGCTGACGGTGTTCATCGGCTGGACGGCCGAGCGGCTCGCCACCGCCGACGACCGCGCGCTCGAGGACGTCCACGCGCGGCTGCACCGCTGGGCCGGCGTGCTGCGCCGGCGGGGCGTCGCCGCGCTGCTGGAGACGATCACCGTGTCCGAGGGCCTGCCCGGCCGCGTCCTCGCCCGAGACGGCGGCGAGCGGGAGCTCACCGACCTCCGGCACGTCGGGCAGCTCCTGCACGGCGCAGCCCAGGCCGAGCAGCTCGGGGCCACCGCGCTCACCGCCTGGCTGCGGCAGCGGATCGCCGAGGCGGCGCAGGACACCGACGCCGAGGAGCGCAGCCGGCGCCTGGAGTCGGACGCCGAGGCCGTGCAGGTCCTCACCATCCACCGGAGCAAGGGCCTGGAGTTCCCCGTCGTGTACTGCCCGTACCTCTGGGACCCCGGATGGATCCCGGAGGACGAGCCGCCCGTCTACCACGATGCCGCCGCGGGCGACCGCCGCACGATCGACGTCGGCGGCGAAGGCGATGATTTCGGCGACCACTGGGCTCAGCATGTTGCGGAACAGCGCGGCGAAGATCTGCGCCTGGCCTACGTCGCACTCACCCGGGCGCAGCACCAGGCGGTCGTCTGGTGGGCCGCCTCGTGGGACGCCCGCAACTCCCCCCTGTCACGGCTGCTGTTCTGCCGTGATCCCGACGGCACGGTCCCCGTGGAGGGCGGCGCTCCCCCGGACGACGACGAGGCGCTCGCGGTGTTCGGGCAGCTCGCCGGCGAGGTCCCCGGCGCGATCAGCGTCGAGCGCACCGACGGCGGTGGCGGAGCCGTCTGGGGAGGAGGGCCAGCGGTGGCCGCCGACCTCTCGGCGGGCCGGTTCGACCGCGCGCTCGACCCCCACTGGCGGCGCACGTCCTACAGCCGCATCACCGCGGGAGTCCACGAGGAACGCGTCGCGAGCGAGCCGGAGGAGGCGGTCGTCGCCGACGAGGCGCTGCCGGCGGCGCGGGGCGCGGGGGTGGAGGCGGTCGTCGGCGACGAGGCGCTGCCGGCGGCGCGGGGCGC
>JACCXR010000353.1 GCA_013696915.1 Euzebyaceae bacterium | reverse complement strand
GTGCGGCGCGTCGACGTCGTCGGCGGTCCGGCGGCCGTGTCCGGCGGCGTCGAGGCCGAGGTGGCCGCCCAGGGCATCGAGGTCACGCGGCTGGCGGGCGCGACCCGCTACGACACCGCCGCACTGGTGGCCGACGCGGCCGTCGGCGCTGGGCTCGACCCCGCGAGGACCTGGCTGGCGAGCGGCGAGACGTTCCCCGACGCCCTCGTCGGCGGCCCGGCCGCCGCCGGGGACGGCGGCATCCTCCTGCTCACCGACCCCGACGCGCTCCCACCCCCGACGGCCGGATTCCTGCGCGCTCACGCCGACCGCGTCGAGGTCGTCACGGTGCTCGGCGGGCCCGCCGCGCTCGGCGGAGACCTGGTCGACCGGATCCGCGAGGAGATCGGCGCCGCGCGCCGGTCGGCCGCGGTCCACGGGACCTGGTCGGCCCTGGCGCCGGCCCCGATCGCGGGGCGCAGCCAGGCCGAGTCCGTGTGGACCGGCGAGGAGATGATCGTCTGGGGCGGGCTCGCCGACGCGACCGGCGCCGCGTACGACCCCGCCGCGGGTCGGTGGCGGGCGATCGAGCCCTCCCCGTTCGAGGGCGACTACCGCCACCAGGCGGTGTGGTCGGGGAACGAGCTGCTCGTGTGGGGCAGCCGCGACGGCTCACCGGACGACCCGCCGGCCGGCGCCTACGACCCCGCGACCGACCGGTGGCGGCTGCTGCCCGAGGATCCCCTGCCGCCGCTGCGCGAGCCGGTCGCGGTGTGGACCGGCGACGAGCTGCTCGTGTGGGGCAACATCGACGGCCCCCAGGATTCCGAGGCGACCGCCGGCGCGGCCTACGACCCGGCCACCGACCGGTGGCGCACCATCGCGGACGGCCCGCTGCTGTCCAGGTACGGCTACGCGGCCGCCTTCACAGACACCGAGCTGGTGGTCTGGGGCGGCAGCCCAGCCCTGTTCGGCTGCGACGAGGGGTGCGAGCCGCGGCCGTTGCGCGACGACGGCGCCGCCTACGACCCCGCGAGCGACACCTGGCGTCGCATCGCCGACGCCCCGGGCGCCGGGGTGGCGGGCGCCCAGCCGACCTGGACCGGCGACGAGGTGCTCCTGCTCGGCGGGTACGCCCGCGACGAGGGCGAACAACACCTCGCCTACGACCCGGCCGCGGACGCCTGGCGGACCGTCGCCGATCCGCCGCCCGCCGCGACCGCGTCCGGGCTGCGGGCCTGGACCGGCGAGGAGCTGCTGGTGTGGAGCCACCCCACCCAGTCCGACGACGAGGACCGGGGAGGGATCTACCGCCCCGCGGCCGACACCTGGACGCTGCTGCCCGACTCCGGCGCGCTCCCCCGCGACGGCGCCACCAGCGTGTGGACCGGCGGGCAGTGGCTGATCTGGGGCGGCATCGTCTTCGCCGGCGCTCCCCCCGAGGATCTCGCCGACGGCCTGCGCTACGTCCCGCGGCGGTGAGCTCGCCCTCGGGGGCTCGGACCGCGCGACGCCGCGGCCGTGGCTGCGGCGACCGGCAGCGACCAGAAGATCGGTGACAGGACGCCCAGGACGTTCTCAGGAGCCACCAGGATGGTGTGCCCGAGGCCGCGGAACGCCTCGCGCTGCCACGCCGGCGCCGCGATCCCGGACATCAGGCGTGGGGGATCGTGACGGGTCGTCTTGGAGCGGCCAGCCGCCGCCGTCGATGCTTTCCCCACGACCGTGCTGAGTGCTGCGGCGGTCATTGCGGCACTCGCCCTGGCAGCCTGGGGTCGTCGCGGCCGTGGGAGTCCCATCGGCCCCGGCTCCTCCAAGCGCATCGACCGCTCCTCTCCAGTTCCCGGCCGACCGAAGGTTCCCGTCCCGTGACCGCAGTGCAACTGCAACTCCTCCTGGTGCTCGTGCTCATCCTGCTCAACGCCGCATTCGCCGGCAGCGAGATCGCGCTGATCAGCCTGCGTCCCAGTCAGCTGGACAGGCTGCGCGACCGCGGCAAGCGGGGGGCCACTCCGGCGAAGCTGGCCGAAGACCCGAACGAGTTCCTCGCCACCGTCCAGATCGGCATCACCCTGCCGGGCTTTCTCGCCTCGGCCACCGCCGCGGTGTCGCTGGCCGAACCGCTGGTGCCGCTGCTTTCTCCTCTGGGAGGCGCCGCCGGGCCGGTCGCCATCCTCCTGGTCACGCTGGTCCTGACGTTCCTGACGCTGGTCGCCGGCGAACTCGCGCCCAAGCGGATCGCCATGGCACGCGCGGAGGGGTGGGCCCTGCTGGCGACGCGTCCCCTGCAGCTGCTCGCCACGCTCAACCGGCCCGCCGTGTGGCTGCTCGGCCGCTCGACGGACATCCTCGTGCGGCTCGCCGGCGTCGACCCCCGCGCCCTCCGCGATGAGGTCGGCGACGACGAGCTGCGCGAGATGGTCCTCACGCGCTCGCCGTCGCCCCGTCAGGCACAGATCCTGGAGGGGACGTTCGAGCTGGCGGAGCGGCGGGTGCGCGACATCCTGGTCCCACGGCCACAGGTGACGCTCGTCGACCCCGCCGCCGACGCCGGGGCCGCGATCGCGGTGCTGCAGCAATCGGGGCACTCCCGCGCCCCGCTCGGCGACGACCTGGACCGGGTGTCGGGGATCGTGCACCTCAAGGACCTCGTCGGGCGCGGCGGCGGGGCCGGCGTCCTGTCGCTGGAGGACGTCCTCGAGGAGCTCGTCGGCGAGATCTACGACGAGTTCGACCGTGACATCGCCGCCGTCGCCGTCACCGAGGACGGCGCCCTGCTCCTTGACGGGACGTTCCCGGTCCACGATCTGCCCGATCTCCACGTCGCACTCCCGGAGGATGCCGCCGGGTCGTATACGACCGTCGCCGGACTGCTGCTCGCCCGGCTCGGTCACCTTCCCGCGCCGGGCGAGGGCGTGGACCTGCCCGGCTGGCGTCTGGAAGCCGTCGAGGTGCGCGACCGGGCGGTTCAACGGCTCCGCCTCGTCCGCATCCCCGGGTGAGGCGTCCGCAGACGCGGCGCTGATCTGCTTCCGGCGTTCGCGAGCACCGAACGAGCCGAAGAAGCCGGCAGCGGTCGCGAAGGAGTTCAGCGGTCGGCCGTGCTCGAACGCCTCCGGCCTCAAGGTGACCGTGAAGCGGCTCGTCGGCCAGAACCTGTCGTCCGTACGGAGCGTCCGGGGGGAAAGCCGTCCGTGCCGTCCGGCGACACCGTGTCGTCGACCGTTTCCTCGCCTCACGGCGTCAGCCGCAGCAGGTGTCCTCAAGGGACTCCGCGCGCCAGGTGCGGGCCGCTTCGGCGCCGGCGACGGCGGCGATGCCGAGCGCCGCGACGGGGTCAGCCCACCACCAGCCGAGCGCGGCATTCGCGACCAGCCCGGCGAGCAGCACGCCGGACATCCACGCGCACAGCTCGGTCTGCCGCGCCTCGGACACGACCGCGCGCGACCCCAGGACCGGGCCGAGCCGGCGCTTGGCCCGCGCCAGCGCCGGCATGACCGCGACCGAGAGCGCGGCCAGGGCGATGCCGACCGCGCTCGCGTCCGGCGCCTCCCGCGCGAACAGCTGCCGGGCCGCCTCGACGCCCACGTACAGGCCCAGCGCGCCGAAGCAGACCGCGATCGCCCGGGTCGCACGCCGGTCGTAGCCGGCCATGCAGCCGCCGCGGCGCTCCTGCGCCAACCGCCATGCGAGCACCACCGCCGTCGAGACCTCGACGGCCGAGTCGAGCCCGAAGCCGATCAAGCCGATCGAGCCGGCCGCGATGCCGGCCGCCACGGCGACGACGCCCTCGACGACGTTCCAGCCGATCGTGGCGGTGGTGAGCCAGGACGCACGGCGGACCGCCGCCGCGCGGGTGAGCCCGGCCGCCGGGCTGCTCACCCCGGCTTCCGGGCTGCTCACCCCGGCTTCCGGGCGCGGACGATGGCGCCGTGGAGCCCGTCGGCGACCTCGTGGGTGAAGCCGATCTCGACGTCGGCGAAGCCGGCCGTCTCCAGCCCGTCGCGGTACTCGCCGACCGACAGGGCGCCGGCGATGCACCCGACGTAGCTGCCGCGCTCGGCCCGATCCGGCCCGCTCAGGCGGTCCTCGGCGACGACGTCGCTGATGCCGATGCGCCCGCCCGGGGTCAGGACGCGGTGCATCTCGGCCATCACCGCGGGCTTGTCGACGGACAGGTTCACGACGCAGTTGGAGATGATCACGTCGACGCTCGCGTCCGGCAGGGGGATCGCCTCGATCGTGCCCTTGACGAACTCGACGTTGGCGGCGCCGGCCTCGGCGGCGTTGCGGCGCGCGAGGTCGAGCATCTCGTCGGTCATGTCGAGCCCGTAGGCCCTGCCGCTGGGCCCGACCCGGCGGGCGGACAGCAGCACGTCGATGCCGCCACCTGAACCGAGGTCGAGCACGGTCTCGCCCGAGCGCAGTTCCGCGACCGCGGTCGGGTTGCCGCACCCGAGGCTCGCGAGGCGGGCGGCGTCGGGCAGGGCGGCGCGGTCGTCGTCGTCGTAGAGATCGGCCCCGAAGCCGCAGCCGGCGTCGGGGCCGCAGCAGCCGGCGACGGGGTCGACGGCCGTGGCGGCGGAGGCGTAGCGGGCGCGGACCTGGTCGCGGAGCTCGTCGGTGGGCGTGGTCGCGGTCATGCCGGAACTCCCTGGAGGTCGGCGACGCGGGCCAGGCGCCGCAGGTTGTCGTGGTCGAGTGAGTAGTACGCCCAGGTACCGCGCCGCTCGCGCCGGAGCAGCCCGGCGTCGAGCAGCTTGCGGAGGTGGTGGCTGACCGTCGGCTGTGCGATCCCCAGCGGTCCGGTCATGTCGCAGACGCAGACCGGTTCCGGCGCGGCCGCGAGCAGGTTGACGATCCGGACGCGCTGGGGGTCGGCGAGCGCCTTGAACAGCGCGGCGGTGACGGCGGCCTCGGCCTCGGAGATGGTCGGCGCGTTCAGCGGCACGCAGCACGCCGCCGGCGCCCGGTCGGCGCCGCTCACCAGCGGCCGGCCAGCAGACCGGCGTTCAGACGGTGCAGTTCGCGCTGCCGTTCCGCCCGGCAGCGGGCGTCGCACACCGAACCGCACGACTCGCAGAACTCGACGGTGGCCAACCGCCTGGCGGCCCGCCGCTTGAAGTACCCCGACATGACGTCCTCGCTTTCATCGATGGGTATCGATGTGAAGTCTGCCACGTAGATCGACGCTTGTCGATCAATGCTTGGCGATCAATCCGGACGGCCTGCTTGACGCGCGCGCGGTCGTCGGCTTCCATCAGGCCATGTTGATATCAACCCAGCTCGATGACCTGCGGGTGTTCGCCGACCCCCTCCGCCGCGAGCTGATCCGACTTCTCGCCGCCGAGCAGCTCTGCACGTGCCACCTCGTCGAGGCCACCGGCGCGCGGCAGCCGACGGTGTCCCACCATCTCCGCGTCCTGCGCGAGGCGGGGCTCGTCGACACCGAGCCGGTCGGGCGGTTCACGTACTACCGGCTCCTGCCCGAGGCCGTGGACGCGCTCGCCGGCGAGCTCGCCCGGCTGGCGGACGTGGCGCGCGGCGCCGCGACGCGGAAGCGTCCGTGCTCGTGAGCGGCACCCTCGCCCGCCGCTCGGCCGCCGAGCTGCTCGGCACCTGGCTGCTGCTCGTCGGCGTCGTCGGCTCGGGGATCCTCGGTGAGGACCTCGCCGGCGGGAACACTGCGGTGGCGCTGCTCGCCAACGTGGTCGGCACCGCCGGCGCCCTCGCGGCCGCGATCGAGGCCGTCGGGCCGGTCAGCGGCGCCCACCTCAACCCGGCGGTGAGCCTCGCCACGTTCCTCGCCGGCGGGCTGCGCGGCCGCGAGCTCGGCGCGTACGTCGCCGCGCAGTCCGCCGGCGCCGTCCTCGGCGCCGTGACCGCCAACCTGATGTTCTCCCTGCCGGCCGTCTCCGTCGCCACCACCGAGCGCGCCGGCGCTGGGCTGCTGCTCGCCGAGGCCGTCGCCACCTTCGGGCTCGTCACGGTGATCTGGGGGGTGGTGCGGCGCTCCGACGGGCGGGGGACGGCCGCCATCCCGCTGTGGGTGGCCGCGGGCATGGTTGCCACGGCCTCGACCTGCTTCGCCAATCCGGCCGTCAGCGTCGCCCGCACCCTGTCCGACACCTTCACCGGCATCCGGCCAGCCGACGCGCTGAGCTTCGTCCCGGTCCAGCTGGCGGCGGCCGCCGCCGCGACCGCCCTGGCCGGCTGGCTGTTCCCACGGCCGCTGCCCGGAGACGACGTCGTCGTCCCCCAC
Source organism: Euzebyaceae bacterium (assembly GCA_013696915.1). GTDB lineage: Bacteria > Actinomycetota > Nitriliruptoria > Euzebyales > Egibacteraceae > JACCXR01. The sequence goes on along the minus strand of JACCXR010000353.1, from coordinate 15,076 downwards.
GATCCCGCCCGAGCGGACGCCTGACCCGGGCCGCGCCGCCGACCGAGCCAGGCCTTCGGGTCAGGGCGCCGGCCGTGCCCGGCGGGTCTCGTCGACGGCGGCCGCCTCGGCGGCGTGCAGATCGCCCAGCTGGACCGCGAGGTCGCGGAACAGCTGCCCCGTCCGGTCCGGATCAAAGCGGCGCCGCCCCGTCGAGGCGGCTCCGCAGCTCCCACAGCGCGGTGGACGCGGCCCCCGCCTCCTCCCTGCCCGCATCGCCGTCCGCCGTGACGGCCGCGTGGATGGTCGCGAGCAGTTCCCGCATGCGGCCGAATTCGGCCACGTCCTCCGGCAGGCAGATCTCCGCGAGCCGGTACCAACCGTCCGCGCACTCCCTCCAGCGGTCGGCGGGGCGGCGGTCAGCGCCGGCGCGTCCAGCAGCGCCGCAGCCTCGTCCAGGAACTGCGCGTACAGGCCGCGCAGGTGCCCACCGGTCATCCCGATCGGCTCCGTGCCCTCGTACGTCGACAGCAGCGCGCCCACCAGGCCGGCGCCGTCGGCGAAGACTCGGGGCCAGCCCTTCGGGTTGCGGGTGTCGGTCATCATCCGGGCCCACTTGCGCCACGCCGGCAGCGAGAACGACGCCGAGGAGCCCGCGAGGTTGTCGAGGCAGTCGACGATGCCCGCCCGCGCCGCCACCCGGAGCGCGTCCTCCGCGACGGAGCCGCCGTCCACACCCAGCGGCACGAGGAGGTTCCTGTACGACCCGACGCGGGTTCGGGGGTTGTGGGCACCATCGGGTCTGGGTCGGGCTGTTTCCAGGCCACCGGGTTGGTGGAGGTGGGTCTCCGCGACGGTCGCCCACCGCTGCACCTGAGTCGAGGGGAGGACGCACCCGCTCGGCGCGTTCGGCGTCGAGCGGCGGTGTCCGGCCGTGAACGACCCGGTCAGCGGAGCAAGCTGGCGACCAGTGTCGTGACGAGCCAGCGCTCCCACCGGGCTGGCGTCCACCCCCGGCTCGTCGTAAGTAGCGGGAAGACCCCGACGCTGTTGAGGGCGAAGAGGATGTCGTCGCCTCGTCGACCGACAGGCCGGGCTTGAGGACGTCGCCGTCGGCGAGGAGCTGCGACAGCAGCAGGAAGGCGAACAACCGCTGCTCCTCGTTGGTCCTCCACTGCGCGGCCATCTCCGCGTCGAGGGCCGCAGCGTCGCGGACCACCGCATGATCAAAGCGATCCGGACGAAGATGTCGCAGCCATTGCGCACCCACAGCGTCCGATCCGTCGCGGCTCCGGTTCGTCGCGGAGCTCGGAGAGCCGCGACCGGTCGAGCAGCACGACCGGCTCGTCGTCCCCGGCCACCGCGACATCGACCGCCTCCTTGAGGGCGAGTAGGTCTACGTCGACCAGGTGCCCCGGGGGACCGGGATCGCCGCCCAGCTGCTCCGCCGGGCGGAGACCGTGATCCGCGACAACGGACACTCGACGGCGTGGCTCGCGGTCGTCGCCGGCAACCGACGAGCTCGCGTCTTCTACACCCGGCAGGGGTGGGCGACCGCGGGCCCGTCCCGTAGCCCGCCCAGACCGTGACGGGCACCATCACCGTCCCCTGCCACCGCCACGAAGTCGGCCTCGCCGCCCGCATCCGCCGGGGGCAGCCATCGGTCGGCCGCCCATGGTGGTCAGCCGTACCCGATGACATTGGCGGGTCTCCCGGCGTCCCGAACCTCCGGGACGTACATCCACGCATCGGAACGGCTGCCGTCCAGGTCCGTGAACTCGTACACACCGGCGAGCCGCTCACTGGACAGCAACTGCCCGTTCCAGCGGGCCACGTCAGGGTCCTGCTCCAACGCCGCCACCGTGCGCCCGACGAACGCCGGGCTCTCGGAGATCGCGAAGTGCGGCACCCGTTCCATCGCTTCCTGCCAGGTCGCCTCGGTCACCCCGAACGCCTCCAGCATCGCCTCCGAACGCAGCCAGACCGGAGTCAACAGCACCGCTGTCGCGCCGTGGGGCGCCAGCTCGTGCGCAAGCCCGAACGCCATCCTGCTTACCGACGCCTTGGCCAAGTCGTAGAAGAGCGAGTTCCGCTAAGGGTAGGTGCTCGCGTTGTACTCGTCGGCGCCGTCGGTGACCTCCACCACCAAGCCGCCGGGCGCCCGGATGAGCAGTCGGATCGCGAAGTGACTGGTGATGGCGTGGGTATCGACCGCATCAGGTTCGGGCGGCGGGCTGAGGATGGCATCCCCCCGGATGGCCTACATCTTTTCTTGTGGCACGCGCTTTCCTCCGGCCTCTTGCAACAGCTCGGGGCGCGGGTTGCAGCCGAGGCCGCTGGACGGCTCGGGTTTGGGACGTCGGACGGTGCGTCCGTTACGCGGGCCTGCGGCCGGAGGCCAGCTTGACCGAGACGGGCAGGTCCAGCCCGTCGGGGGTCTGGTAGTGGCTGGCGATGCGGTCGAAGGCCGCGCGGATGCGCTGGCGCATGGACGGGGTCTGGCGGTTCACGAGGGCGGCGGTGCGCACGGTGCCGCCGATGACGCCGTCCCAGAGCGCGTCGATGGAGGCGACGCGGTGGGTGAACGCGTGCGTCGCCACCTCGACGTCGACCAGGCCGGCCCCCCGCAGAAGAGCGGCGAGGGCGGCGTCGTCGGAGAAGCGGAAGAACGGCGGGCCCGGCGGCAGGTCGGGTGGCGGCTGGGCGCCGGCCTCGGCGACGGCGGCGACCACGGCGCCGAGGACCGCGACGCGCTCGGGGGCGTCCCAGGTCGACAGCGCCATCCGGCCGCCGGGCTCCAGGACGCGGGCCAGCTCGGCGACGGCGGCCTGGTGGTCGCCGAGGTGGGGCAGCAGGAAGCCGGCCACGACCGCGTCGAAGGAGGCGTCGGCGAAGCTCAGCCGGTGGGCGTCGGCCGGGCGGAACTCGATCCCGGGGTGCAGCGCGCGGGCGAGCGCCAGGATCTCGGGGGCGATGTCCGTGCCGACGACCGCAGCGCCTCTGGCGGCGGCGCGGGCGGCGAGGTAGCCGGGGCCGGTGGCCACGTCCAGGACCCGGGTGCCCGCGCCGACGCGGGCGGCGTCCAGCAGCGGGTCGGCCGCACGCGCGGTGATCGGACCGAAGAAGCGGTGGTAGCCGTCGCGCACCCGGTCCCAGCCGGCCGCCTCGAAGCGGGTGAACGCGTCGACGTCGATGACCTGGGACATGACCGCCTCAGCTCTCGTAGAGGAAGGCCGTGACCGCGCCGGCGAACAGCTCCGGCGCGGTGTCCATGGCGATGTGGGCCTGGCCGGGCAGGACTGTGACCCGGCTGTCGGGCAGCGCCGCGGCGACCGCCTCGGTGGACGCCTGAAAGAACGGCGGGCTGTCGCCGCCGGCCAGCAGCAGCGTCGGCACGGCGACCGCCGCGAAGCGCGCGGGCTCGAAGGCGTAGCCGTCCTCGCTCCGCAGCTCGCGGGGCAGGGTGTGCGCCGCGGCGACCCGTGCCGGCCACGACGGCAGCGAGCGCAGGATCTGCAGCTCGCGGTCACCCACGCCGGCGACCTCGCGGAAGAACGTGGCCACGACCTCCTCGCGCCGCCCGTCGGCGAGCAACCCCTGCAGGCGAGCGGCCATGCCGGGCGGGCCGGGCTCCGCCAGGACCGGCGGCTCGTACAGCACCAGGCGCCGCACGTTCGCCGTCAGCAGCACCGCCTCCAGCGCGCAGACGCCGCCGTAGGAGTGGCCCAGCAGGTCGACCGGTCCCCCGCAGGCCTCGGCGACGGCATCGACTACGGCGGCGACGTCGGCGAACTCGCGGGTGATCGCGTAGCCGTCGGCGTCGCCGCTGCCGCCCCGTCCGCGGCGGTCCATGGCGTACACCGTGGCGCGCGCCTCCAGACGGGGCAGGACCGTGCGCCAGCGGATGTGGTCCGCGGTCGTGCCGTGCACGACCACGAGCGGGTCGCCCTGCCCGCTGCGCCAGTACGCGATCGGAGTGCCGTCGGCGGAGATCGTGGAGTCCATCGGTGCAGCCGTCATGGTGTTCATCTCCCTCGGTTCTCAGCGTGCAGGTGTCGCGGCGCCCGCCACCTCGCGGAGGCAGGAGCGGACGGTGGCCGCGAAGTCGTCGGGCCGGTCGAAGTACGGGGTGTGCGCCCCAGGGCTGGGGGTCACCGCGACGCCGAGGCGAGCGGCGACCCAGGCCGCCGCCTCGGCGAAGAGCGGGGCGGTGTCGACCCCGGCCAGGACGCGGACCGGCAGCGTGACGGCGGCGAGCCGGTCGTGGTCGGGCAGCGCGGACTCCAGCGCGCCGAGCTCCACGCCGAAGAAGGTCTCGCCGTTGCCCAGCTGCCGATCACGCTGCTGCGGGTCGAGCGCCTCGAAGGCGGCGTCACCCGCGGCGCAGCGGAGGAACGCCTCCATGCCGCCACGGGGACCCGCGCTCATCAGCGCGGGCTCGAACACGGACTGGATGGCAGCCATGGCGGGCTCTGGCTCGGCCAGGGCGGCGATCAGCGGCGGCTCGTGCAGCACCGCGCCCGCCAGCAGGTCCGGGCATTCCAGCAGCAGCCACAGCGCGATGATGGCGCCGCCGCTGGACCCGAAGACCGTCACCGGCGCAAGCCCCAGCCCCTCCACCAGACCGGCCGCGTCGCGGGCCTGCTCGCCCGAGAAGGTCGCGGTCCACCCGGACGGCCGCGGGCTGCGCGAGTTGCCGCGCCGGTCGTAGGTCACGACCGTGTACTCGTCGGCCAGCCGGTCGGCGAGGCTGCTGAGCACCCCCGCGTCACCGCTCGCGCCGGTGACGCAGAGCACAGCGGGACCTTGTTGGCCTCGGCGCTCGTAGTACAGCTCGGCGCCGTTGGTCCGCACCGTGCCGGCCCGCACCGTGGCCGCCGTCATGACTTGCGGGCGAGGTAGTAGGTGTTGAGGATGTCGGCATCGACGTGGGCGGCCTCGACGGAGGCGAAGCCGGCCTCGGCCAGCATGTCCCGGGCCTTCTGCTCGCCCCACACGGTGCCGAGCCCGTCGCCGTCCAGGGGCAGCGACACCGTCATGCAGTGCATGGTGGAGACGCTGTAGAGGAAGGTGCCGAGCGGGTGGTCGAGGTTGTCCTCCAGGCGGCTGGAGGCCTGGATGTCGACCATCAGGAAGACGCCGTCGCTGCGCAGCGCGTCGGCGACGCCGGCCAGGACGGCGGCCGGATGGGCCTGGTCGTGGATGGCGTCGAAGGCGGTGATCAGGTCGAAGCGGTCGTGCTCGCCCAGGTCGGTGACGTCGCGCAGTTCGAAGGTCGCGTTGCGCAGCCCCATCGCCTGCGCCTCGCGCCTGGCGGCGCCGATGCCCTCCTCGGAGAAGTCGTAGCCGATGAAGCGGCTGGCCGGGAACGCCGCGGCCAGCAGGTTGATCGCATGGCCGCTGCCGCAGCCGATGTCGGCGACGTCGTCGCCCTGGCGCAGCCGATCGGCCAGGCCGGGCACGAGCGGGACGATCACTTCCAGGAGCGCCGCGTCGTTTACGGTGCCACTCATCTCGGCCATCCGCCGGTGGAAGTCGCGGTACTCGGAGTAGGCGACCCCGCCGCCGTCGCGAAAGCGGGCGATCACCGGCGCCTCGACGGTGGCCAGCAGGGGGATGATCTGGGTGGTGGGCGCGACGCTGTCCGCCCCGGCGGCCCGGGTCAGGCAGGCGGCGTGCTCGGGCGGCAGCCGGTAGGTCCGCGTGGAGGGTTCGTACTCGACGACCGCTGACGTGGTCATCGCGCCGAGCCACTCGCGGACGTAGCGCTCCTGCAGCCGGCGGCGTCGGCGACCTGCTGGCTGGTGGCGGGCGGGAGCCCGGCGAGGGTGTCGAACAGGCCGACCTGGTGGCCGACGCTGGTCATGAGCGTGAGGCAGGCGTCGTTGAGCACGCCGACCATCCGCCCGCCGAACGCCTCGGCGCGAACTTGGTCGATCGCGGGTGCGGCCATCTCCACGGTTGCGGTCAACTTGGTCTCCGTTCGGGTGCGGAACGTCTGGACGGATTGACTCTGCGCGCCGGTGGCTGGCCGCGCATCGGTAGGACTACGCATCTTTCGGGCGTGGGCCGCGGGGATTGCCTCTTCGACGCCGGCGCTCAGCCGACCAGGTCGTGGCGCATGGCGAACATCGCCGCCGCGGCCCGGCTGCTCACGCCGATCTTGGTGTAGATGTCGGCGACGTGGTGCTCGGCGGTGCGGGGCGAGGTGACCAGCCGGCGGGCGATCTCGCGGTTCGAGCAGCCACTGGCGAGCAGGCGCAGCACCTGGACCTGGCGGTCGGTCAGCCCGGCGGGCCAGTCCCGACGCATGCGCCCGGGGCGCTGACCGGCCGCGGCGAGGACGGCGCCGACCGCCTCGGGATCCAGGCGGCCGTCGCGCGCCTGGTCGGCGAGCTGCTCGGCCGCCGCGTGGGCCGGCAGCGCGGCGCGGTGCGGACGCTCGTGGGTCAGGGCGGCGTAGACGTCGGCGGCGGCCAGGACCCGTGCCGCCATCGGCAGCGCGGCGCCCGCTCGGGTCCCGCGGTGGTAGCCCGAGCCGTCGCAGCGCTCGTGGTGCATCCCGGCGAGTGCGGCGACGGGGGCGAGCGTCTTGGAGCGGCCGAGGATCCGCTCGCTGTGGTAGGCGTGCAGGTGCCCCTGCCCGCGCTCGCCGGCGGACAGCGTCCCGGGCCTGCCCCACACCCCCGTGGCCACCCCCGCCCGGCCGACGTCGTGCAGGAACCCGGCCAGCCGCAACGACCCGTTCGCGGCCTCGGCCAGGCGCAGCCGCTCGCCGGCGGCATGGCCCAGCTCGGCGACGGCCGTCGAGTGCCCGTGGAGATGCGGGCACTTGAGGTCGACCATCTCCCCGAACGCCCGCGCGACCTCTGCCAACCGGCGGTGCGGGACAACCCGGACGGGGACTGGCTCGGCCGCGAGCACGGCGGCTGCCGCGTCGGCCTCGGCGGCCTCGGCCAGCAGGTCCGGGCCGGCGCGGGCGAACGCGTCGACGAGCCCGGGGTCCAGGCAGCCGCCCGACCGCCGCCGGAGCGCTTCCAGCGCCGCCTCGACCCCGCCGAGGCCGCAGAACAGCACCGCGACCGACGCGACGTGGGTGATGCGGGTGGGCAGCGCCACGGCGTCACCGCCCAGGCCCCGGGGGGCGCCCTTGGCGTTCCACCACTCGAACAGCTGCAGCAGGCTGGACTGGACGCCGGCGCCCAGCCCGAGCCGCTCGGCCATCGTGGCCGCGACCTCGCAGTTCGCCCGCGGCAGCCCCTGGTCCATCTTGGCGCCGCGCACCATCGCCGCGGTGACGAGCCGCAGGCGCCGGAACACGTCCGCGCCGCCGGTGAGCTCCGGCAGGAAGGTGCGCAGCACGTCGGTGGGGTCCGCGAAGTTGGTCTTGGCGCCCGCGGCGTTGACCGCGCGGTCGTCGCCGCCGAGCAGCGCGGCGGTCTCGTGCGCGAACGCGGTGCACCCGACGTGCTGCAGCAGCGCGGTGTAGAAGACGTCGGCGACCTCGTCCTCGCCGAGGTCCAGGCCGCGGGCCAGGCCGGTCGCCACCAGCGCCGAGCGCAGCGACTCCTCCGGCGGCTGGCTCATCCCCAGGTCGCTGACCAGCGACAGGCCGGCGAGCAGATCCACCAGACGGACGCCGTCCGCGGAACCAGCGGACCTGTCGTCTGCCACTGCCCCTCCTCGCCAGCAGCAGTCTGACCAGCCCCCCGGCGCCTGTCCAGGCACCGGAGCGGACGACGTGGCCGACCGGGTCGAACTGGCGTCGTGAGGACCGGGCGCGGTCGAGATCGAGCTCGGCGAGCACGATCCCCTCCTCGCCATCAAGCGACCGGCGAAGGTCGCCGTCGGCCCGACGATGCAGCTGCTGCCGCGGGCGAGCCAGTCGCCGCCGCCGTACAGCTCCCCTCGGCCGCGGATGTCGCCGGTGGGTCTGGTACTTGACCGTTTGCCACTCGACGCCGGAAAGGGTCGTGCCCTTCTTGGCCTCGATCACGCCGCGGCTTGCCGATCGAGGAACAGCGCGTAGTCCCCCGGGCCCAGCGGTGGTGACGAGGGGGAGTCACCTACGCGTACCACCACTCGTCGAACGGCACGGCCGGGTCCGCCGCCAGGGTTCGTCCCTTCGGAAACCACGCGAGCTCCCGATCGCCACCGGGAGCAGCAGACCGAGCATCGACGCCATCGAGACCGGCGTCGAGCGCGCCTTGGCCGAGAGGCTGGCAAACAGCGTGTGCGATCAGCGCGCCGCCTCCATCAAGCGGATACGACGCAGGAAGGCCTAGCGCCGTGAGTCCCGCTGGTGTGTAGGCGTCGGCGGCAACGCCATCGGGAATCGCGACCTCGATCAGTAGCGGCGCGGTCGCGGGATCAAGGTCCTCCGGGCCGTACGGCAAGGAGGCGAAGAGTCGCGCCACGTTCGCTCGAGCAGTCCCGTGATCTCGGTTCAGGTAGAGACACTCAAGCCCCGGCGGGTTCCACCGCTGCCCTGGCGGGTGCGCTGCGAACGTTGCATCGAGGGGATCCGGCCAATCCGGATCCGCGACTCGCAAGCAACTCCCTCCGATCGCGACCTCCAGCACCGCTATGCGACCGGGCGGAAGTCGAAACTGTCCTCCACGGAGCGGAGCAGCCAATCGTGCTCGTCCGCGGCGATCACCTCGAGCATCGTGCGCCCGCCGTACGCCTCGGCCGGGCGCCGTACCACTGCGACGGGGAGTCCGTCCCGAAGGCGGTGCCGCAAGATGTCGCCGATCGCGGCGATGGCGGCGACCTTCGGGGCGCGCTCGGGGGGCGGCCCGGCGAGGAGCCACTTGTCGACGGCCTGCCGCTTGACGCCCATGAGGCTTGCGACGTCGCTGCTCGTCAAGTCGAGCGTGTCCATGGCGCGACGAAGCGGTGAGGCCTGCTCGCGTGCATGGTTGCTCTCGGCGACCTGCTTGACGAACCACCTGAAGTGATGCACGTCGATCTCGCGCGACGCCTTGCCGCACACCTGCGGAAGGCCGCCTGCGACGCCGCGCATGCGATCGACGAGAACGGTGACGATCCCGATGCCGTCAGATGAGGGAGCGGCCCAACGGAGCCCGACCGCGTCTTGACGGAGCATCGTGTAGACGACGACGGACGGCGGCAGCTCATCGGGTGCGATCGCCGGCAGCGCGGTGAGCGCCATTGCAGCCTCATCCACATACGCGAGGTAGCGGCGGACTGCTATGCGATCACCGTGGGCGACGAGCGGCATGACCCGATCCAGCGCTGCGGCAACGTCCGGCAGAAGGTCGTCGCAGACGCGCTTCGACGCATCCGAGAGCTCGAGCCGGAAGAGATCTTCAACGTGGAGCATGCGGCCATGTTACCGCAACCGATACGCAATCGATACCGGTTGCATCGCGCGAGGCGCCACTCCATCGGGCCGGGTCGCGCTTCGTCACCCAAGGCACCGTGAAGGGGTCGCGCAAGCACCTGCGGTGCAACTCGCGACGTCTTCCGTGCCACGATTGGCCGCCCGTCACCGAGGAATCGGGGCTCGAACACTGAGCAACACGGGGCGCTCGAAGGCGAGCAGAGCGCCGGGTGGCCGGGGCAGGTCGCCATGCGCTCGATGTGCCCGCTCCGCCTACCGGATGAGGTAGCCGAGCGAGTCGGCGGCGCGCACCAAGTCTGGGAGCAGTCCCGGATGCGACAGCGGCACGTCGACCTCGGCATCGTTGGGAACGGCGGCTTCGGCCCGTTCGAACAGCACGAGGGCCGGATGGCCGCCGTGCATCGACGACGGGTACCAGAGCCCCTCGACCGCCGGGTAAGCGTCGTAGATGGCGCAGGCCCACGCCTGAGCGCGAGCGCGCGGCCCTGATGCGGTCGCCTGGCGCGCCCCAGCCCGGGTCGGCCAATCGCCGGTGAGGTCGAGCAGCCGGACCGACCGGACGATGCGGAAGACGGCGAGACAGCGGTCGTGTGCGACCCGGTCACTCTCCTGACAGGATAGCGCAGGAGGCCTCTGGTGCCAGTTGCCCACCGCCGGCGCATGGCAGGATGAGGGCCACGCCCGGGGCCTGCAGGGAGCCTTCGTGACCGCGCTCGACGACGCCGACGTCCACGCCGTGCTGTCCGCCGCCCTGACGGCGGGCGGCGACTTCGCGGAGATCTTCGCCGAGACCCGGCGGGGACGCAGCCTCCGCTTCGACGACGGGAAGGTCGAGAAGCTGACGTCCGGCCTGGACCGGGGCGCCGGCATCCGCGTGTCAAGGGCCGGCAGAACGCCTACGCCTACACCAACGTGCTCACCCGCGACGCACTGGTGGACGCGGCGAAGGTCGCCGCCGCGGCGATCCAGGGGCAGTCAACTGCGCGGTTCCGGCCGCTGCCTTGACCCACCGCTCGTGCGGTGGCGATTCACACGTCGCTCCACCGCGGCAGGTGGTGCCGGCACAGCTTCAGGGCCAGCAGCGCCGGGAGGCTCGCACCGCACAGGGGCAGAAGCGCGGGGACGGCGAGCACCGCGCCCGCGGCGAGCACGGCCGCCGCGAGCACCGCCAGCATCGCGCCGGGATGCTGGAAGGACAGCGTGAAGCTGTCGCGAAGCCACTGCCGCGTCGTGAGATGGGGGAAGAGCGCGACGACCGGGATCAGCGAGACGTGCCAGAACAGCCAGACGAGGGCGAGCGGCACGGTCCCGGCGAGCAGCAGGAACGCCGCGGGCGAGTCCTGGCCGAGCAGGAAACCCGCGTTGAGGAGCAGTATCAACGCGGCGACCGTCGACGCGAGCCCCAGCGGAAGGGTGCGGCGCCAGGTCCGCCGCCACCCCTCCCAGAAGCCGGACAGCACCCCGCGGCCGTCCTCCTCGAACCGGCGGTCGAGGGCGTGGACGAGCGCGACGCCGGCGGCGAACCAGGTGACGACCGGGAGGCTGAAGACCATCCACGCCAGGTTGGCGGCGAGGAGGGTGAGCGGGTAGCCCGCCAGCTTCCTGAGGCGCCGCGACCGCGCCGTCACCGGGCGCGCCCCGGCCGACGGGGCTTCACCCGCGCACGCCGCGGGTACTCCCCGGCCATGTTCGTCTTCTTCTCCAACCGTCTCGGCTGCCTGGGATCCGTCCTCGTCAGCGTGCTCCTCAGTCTCGTGCTCTTCGCCCTGCTCCGCTCCTGCTCCTGACGCGGTCGCGCCAGCACGGTTCTGCCGCCCCCGCGGGATAGGGTGAACCCTGACGAGGACGCGACGACCCGGCGCCGGCCGGCGCCGTGGAAGGAGAGCACCGAATGGGCCGCCGGATCTGGGAGTTCCTGCGGTGGCCGTTGGCGGTCGCCCTGCTCGGGTGGGTCGTCTACTGGACCGCCCCGCGCGCGGTCGAGGCCCTCGGGAGCTCCTTCGAATTTGGCACGACCGGCGGCCTCACCGAGACCGAGGCAGCGACGGCGACGCCCACGCCGACCGAGACGCCGGTGCAGATCCCGACCGGGCCGGTCGACGACGGCACCGCGGCGCCCCTGACCGACTTCGCCGTCGACGGCGGCGTCATCGCCGGCCTGGCGGCGGAGGAGATCGTGATCTCCGAGGAGCCCGGCGACGCCGTCGTGCTCGCCTTCGACGCCATCGGCGGGGACCCCGGCTGTCTCGCGACGGTGCTGCTGGAGATCGCGGTCATCGACGCGACCACCACGGAGGTGGGCGCCTGGCCGGCGTCCGCCGTCGACCCCGGGACGGTCGCGGACGGCGTCGCCGTCCCCGACCCGCTCCTGCTCAACCCCCAGCCGGGCGCCAGGGCGCTGACCGACGGGTCCCCGGGCCGCCTGCAATGGGACATCACCGCCGCCTACCAGGAGTGGGTGACCAGCGGCCAGGCGCCCGCCGACGGCCCGTTCACGCTCGCGGTGACCGCAACCAGCCCGGTCGAGCCCGGCGGCGGCGTGCAGTTCGCGTCCTCCGACGCGGGCGAGGACGACGCGCCCTCGCTCACGTGGACCGGCGTCGAGGGCTGCGGGGCCCCCGCGACCCCGACTTCGACCCCGACCCCGACGTCGACCCAGACCGCGTAGACCGCGCGCGGGCGGGTGCCGGCGGCGCGTCCGGACGCTCCTCCCACCGGGGACGGACCCGCACCGCCACGTCGAGGGGGGTGCCCCGGAAGCCCCAGCGCTCCCGCAGCCGGCGTTCCAGATAGCGCAGGTAGCCCGCCGGCACCTGGCCCGTGGCGAAGACCCGGAACGTCGGCGGCCCCGCGGCGACCTGGGTGACGTACCGCAGCCGCACCGTGCGCCCACCGTTCAGCGGCGGGGCCGTCGCCGCGACCGCGTCCGCCAGCCACTCGTTGAGGGCCGCCGTCGGGATCCGCCGGTTCCACTGCTCCAACGCCACGTCCACGGCCGGCAGCAGCTTGTCGACGTGACGACCGGAGACCGCCGACGTCCGCACCACGCCCGCGAAGTCCACGAAGCCGAGCAGCCGGTCGCGCTCCCGCTCCAACCGCTCACGCCGCTCTTCGTCCACCAGGTCCCACTTGTTCCAGACGAGCACGATCGCCCGGCCGGCGTCGAGGATCTGACGGGCGAGCTTCTGCTCCTGCTCGCCGACCGGCTCGCTGGCGTCGATGATCAGCAGCGCCACGGCGGCCTGGTCGAGCGCCTGGACGGTGCGGACGGTCGAGTAGTACTCGGTGGCGTCGACCTTCGACTTCCGCCGCCGCAGCCCGGCCGTGTCCACGAACCGGTAGGCCCGCCCGTCGGCCAGCTCGATGACCGTGTCGACCGCGTCGCGGGTCGTGCCGGGACGGTCGTCGACGATCGTCCGCTGCTCTCCCAGCAGCCGGTTGAAGATCGACGACTTCCCGACGTTCGGCCGGCCGATGAGCGCGACGCCGGGGATGTCGTCGCGCGGGTCGGCCGGGCGGTCGAAGGCCTTGGCGGACTCGAGCCGGTCGACGATGTCGTCGAGCAGGTCCCCGGAGGAGCGTCCGTGCAGCGCGCTGACCCCGAGGGGCTCGCCGACGCCGAGGCTGAAGAACACCCCGAGGTCGGCCGCGAGACCGCCGTGGTCGAGCTTGTTCGCCACGAGCAGGACCGGACGTCCGCCCTGGCGCAGCCACCCGGCGACGGCCGCGTCCTCCTCGGTCACCCCGACGGTGGCGTCCACGACGAGCAGGACGAGGTCGGCCTGTTCGGTCGCATGCTCCGCCTGCGCCGTCACTGCGGCGTCGAGGGTGTCCCGGTCCGGTTCCCAGCCGGGGGTCCACCCGCCGGTGTCGACGACCGTGAACCGCCGTCCCCGCCACTGCGCGGTGTGGGTGGTGCGGTCCCGGGTGACGCCGGGCTTCTCCTCGACGATCGCCTCGCGACGGCCGACCAGCCGGTTGACCAGCGTCGATTTGCCGACGTTCGGCCGGCCCACGACGGCGACGACCGCACCGCCGGTCGGGCGGACGCGCCGGGTGCGGGCAGGGTCGGCGGTGCTCATGACAACCTCTCGGGAGGGCGGAAGCCTCCGCCGACGGTACCGCCGTCCGTCCCCCCGCGCCCTCTACGGGCCGGCTGGCCGCTCCGCCTGTGAGCGGGCCAGCGACACCAGGTCAGCCACGATCGCGTCGACGTCACGGTCGGTCGTGTCGACGGCGATGACACCGGACGCCGGCACCATGCGGCCGGCGTCGAGCGCGTCGCGCCTGGCGATGTCCGCCTCGTGCGCCGCGACGGCCGCCGTGGTCGCCGATCCGGCCTGGGCGGCGCGCCTGGAGGCCCGCTCCCGCGGCGTCGCGGTCAGCCACACCTTGAGGTCAGCGTGGGGCACGACCACGGTCCCGGCGTCGCGGCCCTCGACGACGGCGCCTGCCGGCGTGACGCCGGCGCGCTGCGCGTCGAGCAGCGCCGTGCGGACGGCTGGGTGCGCGGAGACGGCGGAGACCGCCCGGGTGACCGCCGGGCCGCGGATCTCCTCCTCGACGTCCTCGCCGTCCAGCAGGGTCCTTCCCGCCCGCCGGTCGATCCGCGCGCCGGCGAGGGCGGCGAGGACCGCGTCAGGGTCCTGCGGGTCGGCGCCGGCGCGGAGGGCCGCCAGCGTGGCGGCGCGATAGAACGCGCCGGTGTCCACGTGGGGCACGCCGAGGCGGGCGGCGAGCGCCGCGGCGATCGTCGACTTGCCGGAGCCCGCCGGCCCGTCGATGGCCACGACTGTCATCGCTGAGACGTGAATCGCCGAGGCTCGTCCGAGGCGATTCTCCTGACCTCGGTGGTGGCGGTCGCGCAGCGACCGTCATGGGATCGCGGACTCGCCGCCGATGCCGCCACTGCCCATCTCACGAGACCGGCCGCCACGCGACGCCGGCGGCCCGCAGGTCCGCCCAGAACGCCGGGTAGGTCTTGCGCACGCACCACGGCTCCTCGATGACCACGCCCGGCACGCGCGCGGCGAGCGCGGCGAACGCCATCGCTAGCCGGTGGTCGTCGTGCGTCGCCAGGCGCGCCGGGCCGCGCGCGGCGCCGCCGTGGACGACCAGGCCGTCGGGCAGCTCCTCGACCCCGACGCCGAGCTTGCCGAGTTCGGCGGCCAGGGCGGCGAGCCGGTCCGTCTCGTGGCCGCGGGTGACCGCCACCCCGGTGATCCTCGTCGCGCCGTCGGCGAGCGCGGCGAGGGCCGCGACCGTCGTCACCTGGTCGGGCATGGCGGACAGGTCGATGCCGCCGCCCACGGGTGCGACGGCGGCCGGGCCGGACACCGTGACCGCGTCGCCGTCGCGCGCGGCGGTCGCGCCCATGCGGGCGAACACGGCGGTGATGCCCGCGTCGGGCTGGACGGTCGGCCCCGCGTTCGTCACCGTCACGTCGCCGCCGGTTGCGACCGCCAGCGCGAGCAGGTGCGCGGCCGCGCTGGCGTCGTGCTCGACGGTGACGTCGGCGGCGGCGTAGCGGTGCGTCGGCGCGACCCGCCAGCACCCCGGGCCGTGCTCGGTGATCCGGGCGCCCCACGCGGCCGCCGTCGCCGCGGTGAGCTCGACGTACGCGGCCGCGCCCCCGCCGGTGGCCCGCAGCGTCACACCGCGACGGGTGTACGGGGCGATGAGCAGGATCGCGCTGGCGAACTGGGTGGAGGCGCGCACGTCGACCTCGAC
>JACCXR010000336.1 GCA_013696915.1 Euzebyaceae bacterium | reverse complement strand
CCGCAGGCCTGCGCGGAGGCCGGGGCCGGCGGGAGCAGCGCCGCGATCAGCGCCGCCGCGAGGAACCAGGCCGCGAACCGGGCCGGCAGACCGTCGAGGGCCGGCGGCGCGGTCGCGGTCAGCCGATCGGCGATCCCCGTGTGCACGCCCGCATGGTACGGGCCGACCCGACCCCGCCGGCGGCCGCGCGCAACACCCGGCGTGCTGTACGTTGTGCTGTATGGGCGCCACGCGGACGCAGATCTACCTCACCGAGGAGCAGCGGGAGCAGTTGGACCGCAGGCGCCGGCGCGAGGGCAAGACGCTGGCGGCCCTCGTGCGCGAGGCGGTCGACGCCTACCTCGAGCTGGGGCGCGACCAGGACTTCCGGGACGCCGTCGAGGCGACCTTCGGGAGCATCCCCGATCTGGAGGTCCCGCCGCGCGCCGAGTGGGACCGGGGGTCATGGCTGAGCTGCTGATCGACACCGACGTCTTCATCGATCAGCTCCGCGGCGCGGTGCGGCTGCCGGACGCCGCGGCCGGCGCCTGGTACTCGGTGGTCACCCGTGCCGAGCTGTTCGCGGGCCGTTCCGCGCGGGAGGAGGCGATCCGGACGATCCTGCGGCCGCTCCACGAGGTCGACGTCGACCGCGAGATCGCGGAGCGCGCGGGGCGGCTGCGGCGCAGCCATCCGCTCGCCATGGCCGACGCGCTCGTGGCCGCCTCCGCGGTGGTCCGCGGCCTGAGCCTGATGACCAGGAATCGGCGGCACTTCGCCGCCGTCGATGGTCTCGACGTGGTCGCCCCGGGCTGACGTCAACCGTGGGCGTGGGTCTGGCCGCGCAGGACCGACCACGCCATCGCGGCGACGACCCAGCCGGCCAGCCCCAGGCGGATCAAGGGCCGCACGAGCCGCCGCGGCCCGGTGGCGTAGCGGCGGGCGAAGAACCGGTCCAGCGACCGCGCGTGCTCGACGACCATTCGGAACCGCCGTCGCGACACCGATCCGCCGATCGCGTGCACCACCTCGGCGACGGGCGCGAACACGACCCGCCACCCGGCCTTGCCGAGCCGGTCGCAGAGGTCGACGTCCTCGACGAACATGAAGTACGCGGGGTCGAACCCGCCGACCGCGTCGAACGCCGTCCGGTTCACGGCGATGCAGCACCCCGACAGCCAGTCGACGTCGCGCTCGCTCGCGTGGTCCCAGTCGGTGAGCCGGTATGCCCTGGTCCAGCGGTTGGCGGGGTGCCACAGCCCGACGAGCGCGTGCCCGACCGCCTGCCCGATCGAGGGGAACGCCCGCGCCGACATCTGCAGGCGCCCGTCCGGGAACCGCACCATCGGTCCCATGGCGCCAACGTCGGGGTGCGCGGCGAGGTAGGCGCCCATCGCGGCGGCGGAACCGGGCGGGAAGCGGGTGTCCGCGTTCGCGAGCACCACGGCCGGCGAGGACGTCACCGCGACCCCGGCGTTCGCCGCCTGCCCGAAGCCGACGTTGGCGAGCGCGACCCGCGTCACCTCCGGGAACGCGGCGGCGACGGCGTCCAGCGACCCGTCGGATGATCCGGAGTCGACCGCCACCACCTTGTCGGCGCCGGCGTCCCGCAGGGTCCCGAGGCACGTCAGCAGGTCGTCGCGGGTGTTGTGGTTCACCACGACGACCGCCACGCCCGCCCTGCGGACGGGCTCGGCCGGCACCGCCGGCTTCGACCCGGCGGCGGTGGTCGCCCCGCTCGGGTCAGCCGTCACCGAGCTCGGAGACCAGCCGCTTCAGCGAGAACTGCCACTCCGGGAGCGGCTCGAGGCCGATGAGGCCGGTGAGCAGGTTGTCGAGCACGCTGAAAGCGGGCCGCGGCGCTGGCGCCGCGTACGACGCCGTGTCGGTCGGCGCCAGCTCGACGGCCAGGCCGGCCTCGTCGAACACGGCCCTGGCGAGCTCGAACCAGGTGCAGTGCCCGCTGTTGGTCACGTGGTAGGTGCCGTGCCGCCCGGTCACCGCGAGCCGGCGGATCGCCGGCGCGAGTTCGGACGCGAAGGTCGGGCAGCCGGTCTGGTCATCGACGACGCTCAGCGCGCCGCGCTCGCGCCCGAGCCGCAGCATCGTCTTCACGAAGTTCGCGCCGTGCACGCCCTGCAGCCACGACGTGCGCACGATGTAGTGCTCCGGCAGCGCCTGCCGGACGAGCTGCTCGCCGGCCTCCTTGCTGCGCCCGTACATCGACTGCGGATTCGTGCGGTCGAACTCCGTGTAGGGCCGCCCGGCCAGCCCGTCGAAGACGTAGTCGGTCGAGACGTAGACCATCGCGGCGCCGGCGAGCGCGCAGGCCCGGGCGACCCACCACGACCCCAGCGCGTTCACCCGCCACGCCTCGTGGCAGTCCGACTCGCAGGCGTCGACCCGGGTGTACGCGGCCGCGTGGACGACCAGTTCCGGCGCGTGATCCCGGACCGCGGCGACCACCGCCGGCTCCGAGGCCACGTCGAGATCCGCGCGCGTCAGGCCGACGACCTCGTCGCCGGCGAACGCGGCCAGCAGGTCGTGACCGAGCTGGCCGCTCGCCCCCGTGATCAGCACCCGCATCAGCGGTTCACCAGACCCTGTCGCGCCGAGGCGCCGCGCTCCTTCAGCGGCCGCCACCACCATTCGCTGGCGCGGTACCACGCGATCGTGTCGTCCAGCGCCTCGTCGAAGGAGTGCTCGGGCTTCCACCCGAGCCGGCGGACCCTGGCGGTGTCGACCGAGTAGCGCAGGTCATGGCCGGGACGGTCGGCGACGAGTTCCACCATCTCCTCCCCCAGGCCGAAGCGGTCGAGGATGCGCGCGGTGAGCTCGGCGTTCGACATCTCGTTGCCGGCGCCGACGTTGTAGAGCTCGCCGGGCTCCCCCTCGGTCAGGACCAGCCACTGCGCGGCCGCGTTGTCTACCACGTACGTCCAGTCGCGCACGTTCGCGCCGGTGCCGTACAAGGGGACCTTGAGACCGTCGATGAGGTTGGTGACGAACAGCGGGACGACCTTCTCGGGGAAGTGGTACGGCCCGAAGTTGTTCGCCGTGCGGGTCACGGTGATCGGGTAGCCGAAGGTCACGCCGTAGGCCCGCGCGAGCAGGTCGGCCGAGGCCTTCGACACCGAGTACGGCGAGTTCGGCTCGAGCTTGTCGCCCTCGGCGAAGCTCCCCGGCTCCGGGACCGACCCGTAGGCCTCGTCGGTCGAGATGTGCAGGAAGCGGCCGATCTCCAGCCGCATGGCCGCGTTGAAGAGGGTGTTCGCCCCGACGACGTTGGCCACCAGGAAGTCGCCCGAGGCCGTGATCGACCGATCGACGTGCGACTCGGCGGCGAAGTTCACCACCGCGTCGTGGCCGGGCAGCACGTCCGACAGCAGCGCCGCGTCGCCGATGTCGCCCCTGACGAACGCGTACCGGGGGTCGTCGGCCACGTCCCGCAGCGACGCGAGGTTGCCGGCGTAGGTCAGCTTGTCGTAGTTCGTGACCCGCGCATCCGGCTCGGTGGCGAGCACGTGGCGGATGAAGTTGGAGCCGATGAACCCGGCCCCCCCGGTCACGAAGATGCGCACGCTCTACTCCCCTTCTTCGGCGGCGAGTCCGCGGACGTACTCGCCGTAGGAGGACCTGCCCAGCTGCTCACCGAGCGCGGCGAGCTGGCCGCGGTCGATGAACCCCATGCGGAATGCGACCTCCTCGAGGCAGGCGATGCGGACGCCCTGGCGGTGCTCGAGCACCTGCACGAACGTCGAGGCCTCGAGCAGGCTGTCGTGCGTCCCGGTGTCGAGCCACGCCATCCCCCGGCCGAGGTTGACGAGCTTCGCCCGGCCGCGCGCGAGGTAGTGGTTGTTGACGTCGGTGATCTCGAGCTCGCCGCGGGCCGAGGGCCGCAGCCCCCGCGCGACGTCGAGCACCTCGTTGTCGTAGAGGTAGAGGCCGGTGACGGCGAGGTTCGACTTCGGCTCGGCGGGCTTCTCCTCGATCGAGACGATCGTCCCGCCCGGACCGGGTTCGACCACACCGTACCGGTGCGGATCCTTGACGGGGTAGCCGAACAGCGTGCAGCCCGACAGCGCGGCCGCCTCGTCCTGGAGCAGCCGGGCGAGCCCGTGGCCGTGGAAGATGTTGTCACCGAGCACCAGCGCCACCTCGTCGTCACCGACGAACTCGCGGCCGATCAGGAATGCCTCGGCGAGGCCGTTCGGGTGCGGCTGCTCGGCGTAGCGCAGGTCGACGCCGAGGTCCGAGCCGTCACCCAGCAGCCGCCGGAACAGGGGGAGGTCCACCGGCGTGGAGATGAGCAGGATCTCGCGGATCCCCGCGAGCATCAGCGCCGACAGCGGGTAGTGCACCATCGGCTTGTCGTAGACGGGCAGCAGCTGCTTCGACACGGCCTTCGTGACCGGGTAGAGCCGGGTGCCGCTCCCGCCCGCGAGGACGATGCCCTTCACCGGCCACACCCCCAGAACGCGCCGGTCAGCACTGGACGTCGGAGTCCGCCGCGCCGCGGAACGTCGGCTCGGGTTCGGGCGTGGGGGGCGGAGGAGGCAGCGGCCGCGAGTCGCGCGCGTCGGTCGGGAAGGAGGGGGTGGGCGACGGGGAGTCGGTGGACGTGGGCGTTGCGGTGGGCGTCGGCGTCTCCGTGGGCGCCGGGGACGGCAGCAGGAAGCGGTTGAAGCGACTGCCGACGACGACGGCGAGGTCCTCCCCCGGCTCCCCCTCGACGATCGGCGCGCCGCCGAGCGCCTCGGAGACGAGCTCCGCCTCGTCGAGCCGGTCGGGCGGGTAGACGACCTCCGAGCGG
This sequence comes from Euzebyaceae bacterium, assembly GCA_013696915.1. Taxonomy (GTDB): domain Bacteria; phylum Actinomycetota; class Nitriliruptoria; order Euzebyales; family Egibacteraceae; genus JACCXR01. The sequence continues at coordinate 7,971 of JACCXR010000336.1, read as the reverse complement.
GCGACGTCGACGCGGTCGGCGTTGCCGGTCTCCGCGATGGCGAAGCCGCGCTCCTCCAGCGCCGCTCTCATCTCGTCGGCCAGCCCCTCGACGCCGGCGCCGTTCAGCACGACCAGCGGCGGGACGTCGGCGATCGTGACGGGTGCTGGCGGCTCCCGGCCGACGTCCTCGGGGATCAGGGTGCCCTCGCGGAAGGCCACGAAGAGCCGCTCGGCCTGCTCCATGTCCGGCTCGATGACGAAGGCGCCACTGCTCGTCGTCCGCTCGGTGCCGGGGACGGCCCACATGTTGATGCCCTCGGCGCTGATGTCGCGGACGCTGTACGCGATCCGCTGCATCTGCGGCAGGCCGAGGTTCTGGTCGGTCTCGAGCGTCCGCGCCACCGAGCGGACGAGGCCGAACAGCCGCTGCGGCTGGAGCAGGGTGCCGGCGCTGGTCGCCTTGCGGACGAGCTCGCGGATGAACCGCTGCTGGCGGGCGATGCGCCCGAAGTCGTTGTCGACGTGCCGCGACCGGACGAAGCCGAGGGCCTCTGTCCCGTCGAGGGTGACGCAGCCGGCGTCGAGGTCGACGCCCGCGAAGTCGTCCCTGAGCGGCTGGTCGAGGTAGAACGACACGCCGCCGACCGCATCGACGACGTCGATGAACCCCGCGAGGTTCACGCGGACGAAGTGGTCGATGGGGATGCCGGTGAGGTTCTTCACCGTCTCGATCAGGCAGGCCGCGCCCCCCTCGTCCGAGTTCTCCCCGATCTGGTACGCCTCGTTGATCCTGAAGCGGGTCCCGTCGCAGCGCTCCACCATGAGGTCCCGGGGGAAGCTGAGGACGACCGCCCCGTCGCGGTCGGGGTCGAGCTGCACGAGCATGACCGTGTCGGTGAGGTTGGTGCCCACATCCTCGGTACCGAGCGCCTGCAGCTGCGCGTCGGTCAGGCCCTCGCGGCTGTCCGAGCCCACCACCAGGAGGTTGAGGACGTCGTGGACCTCCTCCATCTCGTCCGCGGTCACCTCGCCGTCACTGTTCAGGTCCTCCGGCGTCTGCAGGACGCCCGGCGGCAGCTCCACACGTTCGATCGACTGCTGCGCCACGAGCAGCAGCGCGCCGGCGCCCGCGCCGGCGGTGACGACCAGGGCGCTCAGGATCGAGAACGCGAGGATGCCCATCCGGTGCCAGTCGAGCCCGCCGTTGCGCACCCGGCCTCCCCGGAGAACGGGTCCGAACCGCGCCATCGGCAGCTGACGGCCAGTCTCGGACACGGCGATGGGGCACCTCTCGGCTGGGCGGTGCGCGGACACGCCGACACCCCCTCGGGGTGACGGCTGAGGTGGAAAAACGGTAGCACGGTCCCCTCAAACGGCGCAGGCAGCGGCACCTGTCCGCCGAGCCACCCAGGGTCGGCGGCCCTCGGGTCCGGTACCGTTCCGGCCATGGCCGCCGACCGCGACGCAACCGCCGCCCGCACCCTGGCCGGCTGGGTCCCGCCGGCGCGCAACGTCGCCGCGCTGGCCTCTGCACAGGTCCGTGCCGCGGGCCACCGGCCGTTCGTCACCTTCTACGACGACGACACCGGCGAGCGGACGGAACTGGGCTACGCCACCTTCGACAACTGGGTCTCCAAGACCGCGAACCTGCTGGTGGAGGAGTTCGGCGTCGAGCCAGGCGACCGTGTGGTCACGGTGCTCGGCTCGCACTGGACCACGGTGGTGGTCGCCTTCGCCTGCTGGAAGGCCGGGGCCGCCGTCGCCCCCGTTGACGCCGACGACCCGCCGCGACGGCTGGTTGAAGCGCTCCGCCCGGCCGGCGCCCGCCTCGCCGTCGTGCGGGAGGATCTCGCCCCCGACCTCGCCGGCGCCATCCAGGTCGTCGCGGTCGGCAACGGCCTCGGCGCCCGGCTGACGCGGCCTGTTCCCGGGGCCCTGCCCTACGGCGAGGAGGTCCTCGCCTTCGCGGACGACTACGACGACCCCGGCGTCGGGCTGGACACCCCGGCGCTGCTGGCCCTGCCGGCGGAGGCCGGCGACGTGCCCGCGCCGGTCGTCCTGACCCAGGGGAACCTGCTCGCGGCCGCGGCGGCCTTCCGCGACTGGACCGGACTGGACACCGAGGACCGAGTGCTGTGGACCGACGGGCCGCAGCGCGTCGAGGGGCTGGCGCTCGGGCAGCTGGGGGCCTTCCTCGCCGGCGCCGGGACGGTGCTGACGCGCGCCGCGCCGGTGGGCACCACCGCCCGCCGGATCCGCGACGAGCGGGTGACCTGGGCCGCGCCGTCGGGCCCGCTCCTGTCGCACCTGTCGGAGTCGTCGGGCGAGGGGCTGGGGGGCCTCCGCGGGCTCCTCTGCCCGACCGGGGCGCCCGCGGCGCTGGCGGACGGGGTGCGCGACCGCACGGGGCTGGCCGTGCTGAGCGGCCACGGCGACGTCCGGGCCTCGGCGGCGGCGGCGTTCGCCCCACCCGACCTCGACCCGCCGACGCTCGCCTGGCTGCGCGGGCGCGACGGCACACCGGTCGGGTGTCCCTCGTCGGTTGCCGAGGTCACCGCGCGCGCCGGCGAGCTCTGCGTCCGCGGGCCCGTCGTGATGGCCGGCTACGACGGGCGATCCGACCTGGACGCCGCCGCCTTCGCCGGCGGGTGGCTCCACACGGGCGCCGCCGGAGCGGTGGAGGAGGGCCCCGACGGCCGCCTCCACGTCTTCGTCCACGGCCGCCGGATCTAGCGTCGAGGCCCTGAGCTGATCACCCGGCTGACGGCGTGGCCGTTGGCGGCACGGCCCCAGCGCTTGGCCCGGCAAGCTGCGTCAGTCGTCGGGCGGGCCCAGCAGATCGTCGACAGCGATGGTGAACCCGGGCGCCTGCGGCGTTGAGAGCTCCTCACCGCGACCTGCGAGCGAAGGTGGACCGTACTGCGCGCCGGTGAGCCGGTAGATCTCCACCCGATCGACCTCGAGGTCGACGTACCAGTACTCCGGCACCGCGAACCGCTCGTAGAGGTCGCGTTTGCGGACCAGCTCGAGCCACCGGGTGGACGGGGACGACACCTCCACCACGAGGTCGGGCGCCGAGCGGACGAAGCTCTGCTCCACCTTGTCGACGTGGTCCGGGCGGACGTAGAGGACGTCGGGCTCGACGACGTCCACGTCCGACAGGTACACGTCCGTCGGCGCGACGTACACCTTCCCGCCGTGGTTGCGGGCGTGGTGCAGGAGCCGCGACCCGAGCTCGAGGACCACATCCTGATGGCGCGTGCGGGGTGCGGGGGTCACGATGAGCTCCCCGCCGATGAGCTCCCGCCGGCGATTGTCGTCGGGGAACAGCGCGAGGTCGCCGTAGGTGAGCCCGGTCGGGGCGGGCGGGGCCACTGGCCACCTCCAGGGGTCATGGGCGGACTGTAGGGCGATGATACGGCGCGCGTCCGGCCGGCCGGTGCCCGTCTGTGGAAAGCTCAGCCGGGGCCGGCGGTGTCCGGCCGCCACGAGCCCAGGCGCTCCATGCGCTCCTTGCGGACCTGCCGCCGGATCAGCGCCTGTGCCTCCCGCCGGCGCTCGTCGTCGGTCTCGCAGCGCAGGGGCGGGACCTCGGCGGGCTTGCCCTCGTCGTCGAGCGCCACCATCACCAGGTAGGCGCTGGTCGTGTGCCGGCGCTCGCCGCCCTGCCACGGCTCCGCCTCGACCCGCACGCCGACCTCCAGCGACGTCCGTCCCACCGCGTTCACGCGGGCGTGGACCACGAGCACGTCGCCGACGTGGACCGGCTGCAGGAAGCTGAGCTCGTCGATCGCGGCCGTGACGGCCACCCGCCCGGCGTGGCGGGACGCCGCCGTCCCCGCGGCGATGTCGACCTCCCGCATGATCACCCCGCCGTGCACGTTGCCGACGATGTTGGCGTCGAGTTGGGTCATCGAGCGCGCGAACGTCACCTCGGTGGCGCGGACGGGCTCGGGCTCGAGGGGGGCCATCACAGCTTGCCGAGCAGCTGCCGGGAGATCACGACCCGCTGGATCTGCTGGGTGCCCTCGTAGATCTGCGTGATCTTCGCGTCGCGCATCATCCGCTCGACCGGGTAGTCCTTCGTGTAGCCGTAGCCGCCGAGGACCTGGACCGCGTCGGTGGTGACGGACATGGCGACGTCGCCGGCCTTGCACTTCGCGTAGCTCGAGTGCAGCGTGAGGTCGGCGTCGCCCCGGTCGGCCTTCGCGGCCGCCGCGTAGACCAGCTGCCGGGCGGCCTCGGTCTCCATCGCCATGTCGGCGAGCATGAACGCGAGCCCCTGGAACGAACCGATCGGCCTGCCGAACTGCTCCCGCTCGCGCGCGTAGGCGAGCGCGACGTCGATCGCGCCCTGGGCGATGCCGACCGCCTGCGCCCCGACGACCAGCCGGGTGTGGTCGAACGCCTGCATGGCGTAGGTGAAGCCCCTGCCCTCCTCGCCGATCAGCCGGTCCGCCGGGATGCGGCAGTAGTCGAAGTGCACCTGGCACGTCGGCGAGCCTCTGATCCCGAGCTTGTCCTCCTTCTTGCCGATGGAGAACCCAGGGTCGTCGGAGCGCACGTAGAACGCCGACACCCCACGGGCGCCCGCGGAGGGTTCGGTCTTGGCGAGGACCGTGTAGGCCACCGACGGCCCCGCCATCGAGATCCACACCTTCGTCCCGTTCAGGACCCACTCATCGCCGGCGCGCCTGGCCGTCGTCAGCATGCTCGCGGGGTCCGAGCCCGCGCCGGCCTCGGAGATGCAGTAGGAGATCAGCTCCTCGCCCGAGGCCAGCGCGGGGAACCAGCGCGCCTTCTGCTCCTCGCTCGCGCCCATCGTGATCGGCATGCACCCGAGCTTCTGCACGAGCGGGATCACCGACGACGACGCGCAGACCTTCGCGACCTCCTCGACCAGCAGGCAGAACGTCAGGGTGTCGGCGCCGGCCCCGCCGTAGGACTCCGGGATGTGGAGGCCGAGCAGCCCGTTCTCGGCGAGGACCCGCTTCACGTCCCAGGGGAACTCGGCGGTCGCGTCGATCTCGGCCGCGCGGGGGGCGATGCGGTCCTGGCAGATCTTGCGGACCACGTCGCGGAACGCCAGGTGGTCCTCGCTCAGCGCGAACAGCGGATTCATGGCACGGCGCTCCCCGAAGGCGGCAGGCGGCCGATTCTACCGGGGCACTCGCCGGCGGCCCCACTACACTGCCGCCCGCCTCTCTCCCCAGGAGCCTGTCCCCCATGCCACCGGCGATGCGAGCCCGCGAGCGGAGCGCTGGCGACCCGTGGCGCTGAGCGGGCGGCGGTTCGACCCGACCCCGCTCGGGCGGGAGATTCTGGCCCACTGGGCGCGGGAGCGGAAGACCCTGCGCCAGGGACTCACCGCGCTGGGGATCTCGACGGCTGTGGGCATGGCGGCCGGCCTCGTCCTCGGCGCGATGGAGGGGCTGCTCGACACCTACCGGGGCCTGCTGGTGCTCGTCCCAGCCGCGATCGGGATGCGGGGGGCGATCTTCGGCGCGCTCGGTGCGCGGCTCGGCACCGGGATCCTGACCGGCCAGTACGAGGCAACGCTGCGCGCCGGGTCGTTCACGGCCGGGAACGTGGAGGCGTCGGCGCTGCTGACGCTCTCGAGCTCGGCACTGGCGGCGGTCTTCGCGCGCGCGACCGCGGCGGCCTTCGGGCTGCCGACCATCGGCCTGTGGGACCTGATGCTCGTCTCGATGGTCGGCGGGATCCTGTCGAGCGCCTTCATCCTGGCCGGCGTCCTCGGGCTGGCGGCGACGGCGCAGCGCCGGAACTGGGACATGGACGCCATCGGATCGCCCCTGATCACGGCGACCGGCGACATCGTGACGCTGCCCGCCCTCGTGGTCGGCACGCTGCTCCTGCGGGACCCGCGGGCCACCGGCGTGCTCGGCGCGCTGTTCCTGGTGGCGGCCGTCGGCGCCGTCTATCAAGGCCTTCGCCGGTCCCCGCCGCTGACGCGTCACATCGTCGTGGAGTCGCTGCCGGTGCTGGCGTACGCCGCGCTCGTCGACATCATGGCCGGCACCGTCCTCGAGACGCGCATCGAGTCGTTCGTGGCCAGCCCCGCCCTGCTCGTGCTCATCCCGCCGTTCATCGCCAACTGCGGGTCGCTCGGCGGCATCCTGTCCGCCCGGCTGGGCAGCGAGCTCCACCTCGGCCTCATCAGCCCGCGGGTGATCCCCGAGCGGCTCGCCGGCCTCGAGGGGTCGGTGACCGTGGCGTTCGCCTTCGCCGCGTTCACCGGCGTCGGGGTCATCGGGCACACCGCCTCGGTCCTGGCGGGCTTCGACTCGCCCGGCCTGGTGCGCATGGTGGCGATCGCCCTCGGCGGCGGCCTGCTCGCCACGGTGCTGCTGTTCGCGGTCGCGTACTCGGCGGCCGCGGGGACGTTCCGCTTCGGCCTGGACCCCGACAACTACGGGATCCCCATCGTGACCGCGACCATGGACTTTCTGGGTGTGCTCTGCCTGGTCGCGGCAATAGCCTTCTTCGGGGTGACGTGATGCGCAGGAACGTCAAAGAGCTGCTCGTCGAGGCGAAGGATGCCTCCGAACTGATGCTCGACCTCGCGTACGCCGCGGTGTTCTTCGACGACGACGAGCTCGCGCGCGAGGTGCTGCGGCTCGAGGACCGCATGGACGTCGCCGTCCACGAGATGCGGATCCTGTGCATGCTCGCCACCCGCTCGCGCGAGGACGCCGAGCAGCTGGCCGGAGTGCTGAACATGGTGAACTCCATGGAGGAGATCGCCGACGCCGCCGAGGACATCGCCCGCGTCGTGCTCAAGGATCTCGGGGTGCCGGGGGAACTGCGCGACGACCTCCGCCACGCCGAGGAGATCCTGGCCAGGGTGAAGCTGCGCGATGGCAACACGCTGGCGAGCCGGGCGCTGCACGACCTCGCGCTGCCCAGCGAGACGGGGATGTGGGTGATCGCAATCCGCCGCGACATCAGCTACGTCCACCAGCCCACCGGCCACACCGTCCTGCAGGACGGCGACGTGCTGTTCCTGCAGGGGCCGGCGGAGGGAGTCGACCTCGTCCGCCGGCTGGCAGGCGGCGAGACCTTCGGGTTGCAGCCGCCGGCGCCGGCCGGCCGGCTGTCGAACCTCGACCGCGCGGTCGACATCCTCGTCGAGCTGAAGAACGCCGCCGAGGTGGCGGTCGGCTTGGCCTACTCGGCGATCCTGTTCCGCGACGTCGGCCTCGCGCGCGAGGTCTCGGGCGTTGAGGACCGCTGCGACGACCTCTACAACGACCTCCAGCGGTGGGTGCTGCGGGCCGCTCAGGACGTCGACGACGACGAGCTCGCCGAGCTGCGCGCGCTGCTCCAGATCGGCAACTCGTCGGAGCGGATCGCGGACGCCGCGCAGGAGATGACCCGGCTGGCCGAGTCCGACGAGGAGCCGCATCCCGTGGTCGCAGCCGCGCTGCGCGAGGCGGACGAGATCGTCGCCGACGCCGTCGTGATGGCCGGCGCGCCGGCGGAGGGGCGCAGCCTGCGCGACCTGTCGCTGGAGACCGCGACCGGCATGTACGTGCTCGCGATCCAGCGCGCCGGGGGCTGGGCGTACCGGCCTCGGGGCACCCGCCCGCTGCGGGCGGGCGACCGGCTGCTCGCGACCGGTCCCCAGGAGGGCGTGACGCTGATCCGGCATCTCACCGGCGATCTGCGAGACGACGAGCCCGCCGTGTAGCCTCCGTCCGCCGCGGGGAAGTGCCTCGGCACCCGACAAAGGAGCCGCTCAATGTCCGTCGCACGCGTCACCGAGATCAGCGCCACGTCCCCCAGCAGCTTCGAGGACGCCATCCAGGAAGGGATCAACCGCGCGACCCAGACCCTCCGCAACGTCGAGGGTGCCTGGATCAAGGAGCAGCAGGTCGTCATCAACGACGGCCATATCACCGGTTACAAGATCAACATGGTGATCACCTTCGTCCTCGAGTAGGGGCGCCTGAGCATCCCCGGGCCCGCC
>JACCXR010000302.1 GCA_013696915.1 Euzebyaceae bacterium | reverse complement strand
CCGCGGGGTCGCGGAGAACGGCCGCGATCTCCTCGGCGTAGGGCACCTCGACGCGGTCGTCGCTGCCGACGAGCACCAGCCGGTGGACGCGTTCGGGGGCGCGCACCGCGAGGTGGGCCGCGACCGTGCCGCCGTCGGCGTACCCGCAGACGGCGAAGTTGCCGACGTGGAGACGGTCGAGGTCAGCGGTCACGGCCGACGCGGTCCACGCGGCCGGCTCGGCGTCGGGCGGCAGCAGGATGTCGGCGGACTCGCCGTGACCGGGCAGGTCCGGCACGTAGACGGACAGCCCGGCCCGCCCGAGCCCCGCCACCCAGCCGGTGCGTTCGAAGTCGCTCAGCCCGTCGCTCGCCCAGCCGTGGATCAGCACCACGGCGGGACCGCCGTCCGTGCCCCCGCGCTGCCAGGCGAGAATGGTCACTGCGCGACCGCGCGGCCCGCCGCCTCCAACGCCGAGTCGAGGTCGGCCCACAGGTCGTCCACGTGCTCGAGCCCGACGCTGACGCGGATGAGGGACTCGGGCGTGTGCTCCTCGCCGGGGTAGCGGCGCCGGCGCTCCAGGGTCGTCTCGACGCCGCCGAGGCTGGTGGCGTGGGTCACCACGCGCACCGCCGCGCACAGCGCGTCGGCTGCCGTGCGGCCACCCGCGCACTCGAACGAAAGCATCGCCCCGAACCCGTCCATCTGGGCTGCGGCGCGGGCGTGGCCGGGGTCATCGGGCAGGCCGGGGTAGCGGACCCGGGTCACGCAGGGGTGGGCGGCGAGGCGGCGGGCGAGCTCGCCGGCATTGTCCTGCGCCCGCTCCAGGCGGACGGCGAGCGTGCGCACCCCGCGCAGCGCCAGCCACGCCTCCATGGCGCCGGGGATCGGTCCGGAGCGGGTCCTCGACAGCAGCAGCGCCCGGGCGAGGTCCTCGTCGCGGGTCACCACGGCCCCGAGCAGGAGATCGGAGTGGCCGGACAGGAACTTGGTGACGCTGTGGACGACGACGTCCGCGCCGAGGTCGAGCGGGCGCTGGAGCAACGGGGTCGCGAACGTGTTGTCGACGACGCTGCGCGCCCCCCGCTCCCTCGCGCCGGCGCACAGCGCGCGCAGGTCGGCCACGGCGAGCAACGGGTTCGTCGGCGACTCGACCCACAGGAGGTCGGCGCCGTCGCAGGCAGCAAGGGTGGCGCCGGTATCGGCCACGTCGACCGCGGTGAGCGTGAAGCGGCCCCGTTCGGCGAGGTGGCCGAGCAGCGAACGGGACCCGATGTAGGCGTCGAGCGGCGCGACGACGCGTCCGCCGTCCGGGACCGTGTCGATCACGGCGCCCACCGCCGCCATCCCGGACGCGAACGTCAGCGCCGTCCCGCCCTCGAGGCCGCCGATGGCCTCCTCGAGCGCGGCCCAGGTGGGGTTGGACTCGCGCCCGTATCCGACTGGGCCTCCGGTGCGGTACACGGACGCCAGGACCGGTGGGACGTTCAGCGGGTCGCCGGGGCGGTCGGGGCGGCCCCAGGTCACCGCGATCGTCGCCCGGTGCGGCCGGCGGCCGGGCTCCGGCGGCGGAGCGGTCGAGTCCATTGGACCGATGCTACGGCCGGGTCAGCTCCCGGAAGGGCAGGCGATGCACCGCTATGCTCGCGGCGTCGTGAAACCTTCGCCTCCCGCCGACGAACTCGACGTCACGGTCGTGCTGCCCGCGTACAACGAGGTGGGGCACGTCCGCGCCGAGGTCGACCGGATCACGGCGGCCATGAAGGAGTCGCCGTACTCCTTCGAGATCCTGGTGGTCGACGACGGGTCGACCGACGGCACCGGGGAGGCCGTCGAGGGATTGCCGTTCGTGCGGCTGCTGCGGTTCCCGGTCAACCGCGGCTCGGGGACGGCGCGGCGCATCGGGACGTCCGAGGCCCACGGCCGCTACGTCGCCTGGACCGACGCGGACATGACCTATCCGAACGAGCGCATCCCGGAGCTCATCGACATCCTCGAGACCGGCCGCGCCCAGCAGGTGGTCGGGGCGCGGCTGTCGGAGGAGGGGACGTACAAGGCGCTGCGGGTCCCGGCGAAGTGGGGCATCCGCAAGCTCGCCGAGTACCTGACGCAGTCGAAGATCCCCGACCTCAACTCGGGCCTGCGGGCGTTCTCCAAGGACCATGCCCGCCCGCACCTCGGCCTGCTGCCGCCGGGGTTCTCGTGCGTGACGACGATCACGCTGGCGTTCCTGGCCAACGGCCTGACCGTCGAGTACGTGCCGATCGACTACCGGCAGCGCGCCGGGCGCTCGCACTTCCACCCGATCAAGGACGCGTACCGCTACACCCTGCAGGTCGTCCGCATGGTGACGTTCTTCGAGCCGCTGCGGGTCTTCGC
>JACCXR010000537.1 GCA_013696915.1 Euzebyaceae bacterium | reverse complement strand
GGAGGGGGCGGCGGCGGGTCGGCCAGCGGCGGGTCCGGCAGCGGCTCGGCCGCCGGCGGCGGTGCGGGCGATGGCTGCGCGGGCGGTGGCGAAGATGGCTGCGGCGTCTCCGGGGTTGGCTGCTCGGTCGCCCTGGGCTCGCGGTCCGGTCCGGCCGGGGCGGAGGGGGTCACGCCGGGCAGGACGATCGGCGGGACCTCCGTCCTCGACGGCGCCGCCATCCCCGACATCACCACTGCGCCGGCGCCCAGGCACAGTGCGGCGACGGCGGCGATGACGATCGTGCGTGGGGTGGCTCGCATTCTGGCGGCCCAGCATCTCGCGCGCCCATCACAGAGCCATGAGACGGGGATGAGAAGACTCTCATAAGGGCGCGGTCACCCACCGCCCACAGACGGCCTGCGGCGTCTCCCGGCGGTACGCTCCCCGCATGGCTGCACCGGCGATCGCACCGCAACGCACGGACCAGCCGCGCTCCGACGAGCGGACGGAGCGGGACCGGCCGTGGAACGTCATCGTCTGGAACGACCCCGTGACCTTGATGTCCTACGTCGTGTTCGTGCTGCGCAAGCTGTTCAACCACGACGAGCCGACCGCGACGAAGCTGATGCTCCAGGTCCACAACGAGGGCAGGGCCGTCGTGGCCAGCGGACCTCGGGAGAAGTCCGAGATGGACGTCAGCCGCCTCCACGCCCACGGTCTCCAGGCCACGATGGCGCGGGACTGAGGATCCGTGGCGCGCTTCCACGGCGTGCGGCGGCTCGACGGCGGCGGCGTGCGGGTGCGGCTGAGCCACCGCGAACGCGAGGCGCTGCGTTCGCTGCCGGACCAGCTGCGGCCGCTGCTGACCGGCGAGCAGGACGCCGACACGCCGCAGGGACCCCTCCGTGACCGCCTCTTCCCCCGGGGCTACGACGACCCGCTCGCCGAGATGGAGTACCGCGAGCTCGTGGGCTCCAGCCTGGTCGACGAACGGGTGGCCGCCCTCGACGAGTTCGCGCGCACGCTGGAGTCCGGAGACGACAAGCGACTGTGGTGGGCCCTGGAGCTCGACGCCGACGAGGCGGCGGCGTGGCTCTCCGCCGTGAACGACGCTCGGCTGACCCTCGGGATGCTCCTGGGCATCGAGAGCGAGGGGCAGTGGGAGGGCGGCCCCGACCCGGAGGATCCGACCAGCGTGATGATGTTCTACCTGGGGTGGCTGGAGGAGGAGCTGGTCCACGCGCTGATGGGCGGACTGGGCGGCGACGCCGGCGCGGGCCCGGCGGCGGCGGGTCAGTAGCATCGGCCGCCATGGAGGGCCGGATCCGTCTCAGCGCCGACCGGCGCCGGGAGCAGCTGCTCGAGGTGGCGGGTGAGGCGTTCGCCCGCCACGGCTACCACGGTCTGTCGATGGAGCAGCTGGCCGACGCCGCCGGGGTCAGCAAACCGGTGCTCTACCAGCACTTCCCGTCGAAGCGCGACCTGTATCTCGCGATCGTCCGGGACGCGGTCGCCCAGCTGGAGCGCCGGGTCGGCAACGCCCTGCTCGGCACGACGAGCAACCGCGACCGCGTGCACGGCGCCATCTCCGCCTACTTCGACTTCGTGGAGGACCGGCGTTTCCGGCTGCTGTTCGCCACCGCGGAACTCACCGACGCGGACGTGCGCGAGGCCGTCGAGTCCGCCATGGTCCGCGTCGCGAATGCCGTCGCCGTCCTGATCGCCGAGGACGCCGGCCTCTCGGGGTCGGCCGCCGAGTTCCTGGCCTCGGGGCTGCGCGGGCTCGCGATGGACGGCGCGCGGTGGTGGGCGGGCCAGGAAGCCGTCGGCCGGGACGAGGCGGTCCGCCTCCTGTCGCAACTCGCCTGGCGCGGTCTCGGCTCGTTCTCGCCCGAGCCGTGAAGGATGCGCCGGCAAGGTGCTGGCCGAGCCTCCATGACGATTTCCCCCGGGCGGGGTACACGGTGGTCGACGATCGACCTTGCCCGACCCTCCCAGCCGAACGCCGCGAGGCGCCGGGCCGCGTCCGGCGCGACGGAATCAGCCGGTGGTCAAGAGCGGCTCTCTCGGCCCGCATCGAGTTCGCGCACCAGGGTCACCGGTGCGACGCAGCGGTACGCATCCTCGACGACGCCGGCGACCTCGACC
>JACCXR010000291.1 GCA_013696915.1 Euzebyaceae bacterium | reverse complement strand
GCGGATCACCTCGAGGTGGGCCGGATCGGTCCCGGCGCGTCCCGCGAGGACGTCGGCGAGGAGGCGGTACAGCCCAGGCGGCGCCGCGGGCGCGTCGAGCGGCAGCGCCTCGGCCGCCGCCATCATGTCCTCGATCAGCGCCACGTCCTCCGGCCGCGCGTCGCCGGTGAACGGGTCGACGTACGTCCGGTAGACGTCCAGCGCCTGGATCGCGCGGGTCACGACCTGCAGGCACGCGCGGTCGTCGACGTCGCGGATCTCCCGGTGGTGCTGCGCGACCGTCCACAGCCGCAGCGCGACCCGCCGGGCGTCGGCTGCGAGATCCGCGGAGAGCACCTCGGCCTTCGCCCGCCGCAGAGCGGCCGCCTCGTCGTCGGGGGTGGCCTCGAAGGCGCGGGCGGACGCGTCGAGCGCCGGCCGGGCCGCCGGGTCGACGAAGAGCCCGACGGCGTCGTTGCAGAACTCGTATCCCGTCGTGCCCGCCACCGGCCAGTCCTCCGGCAGCCGCTCCCCCACAGCGAGGATCTTCTCGACGACGATCCAGGCGGACCCGGTCCGCGCGGCCAGCACGTCGAGGTACCCGGACGGGTCGGCGAGCCCGTCGGGATGGTCGACGCGCAGGCCGTCGATGACGCCGTCCGCCACGAGCGCCAGGATCCGCTGGTGGGTCGCGTCGAAGACGGCCGGGTCCTCGACCCGCACGGCGGCGAGGTCGTTGATCGCGAAGAACCGCCGGTAGTTGACGAGGCCGTCGCCCGCGCGCCAGTGCATCAGCCGGTAGTGCTGCGCCTCGAGCAGCGCGTGCAGCCGGGTCCAGGTCGACGGCTCGCCGGGTCTGCCCCGCAGCGCCTCCGGGCCGCCGACGCGTCCGAGCGCCTCGCTCGACTCCGCGGAGAGGGGGAAGGTGCGCTCGAAGTAGCGCAGCCGCGGCTCGCCGTCGACGACCGCGACCTCGAGCTCCCCGCGCTCCAGCACGACGCCGTACTGGTCCCCCAGGACGGGCAGGAGGACCTTGCCGCTCGCCGTCGGCAGGGGCGGGTCCCAGTCGACGTCGAAGAAGCGCCCGCCCTCCCCGCTCTGGCCGTCGGCCAGCAGCCGGTCCCACAGCGGGGTGGCCGGGCCGGTGCCGAGGTGGTTCGGCACGATGTCGGCGACCAGCCCCAGCCCGCGTCGGTGCGCGCGCTCGGCCAGGGCCCGCAGCCCCTGCTCGCCGCCGAGCGGCTCCGAGACGCGCGTCGGGTCGGCGACGTCGTACCCGTGCGTGCTCCCCGGCCGTGGCTGGAGCAGCGGTGACAGGTACAGGTGGGTGATCCCGAGGTCGGTGAGGTAGTCGACCAGCTCGGCGGCATCGGCGAACGACAGTCGCTCTCCGAGCTGGAGCCGGTACGTCGCGCCCGGCGTCCGGTCACGCATCGCGGGCGTCGTCCAGGCGCCGCAGCAGCATCAGCGACCGCGACTCCACGGCCAACCGGTCCCCGGCGGCGTGCCGCGCGGGGCCCTCGCGGTAGTCGGGTCTGGCGGTGTAGAAGACCACCCCCCAGCGCCTTCCGTACTGCCGCGCCGGCAGCGTGAAGGTGACGTCGTCGTGTCCGGCGTTGGTCAGGACGAGGAAGCTGTCGTCGACGATCTCGCGTCCGCGCTCGTCGCGACTCGGGATTGCCCGTCCGTTGAGGAAGAACATCAGCGCCTGGTTCGCCGCGTTCCAGTCGCCGGCCTGCATGGGTGACGCGTCCGGCCGCATCCAGTCCAGGTCGCCGTGCCCGCGGAAGAACTGCCGCCGGCGGAAGACGGGGTGGTCCCGGCGGAGCCGCATCAGGAAACGGGCGAAGCCGGCAAGCCGGCGCTGGTCCGGCGAATGGTCCCAGTCGTACCAGCTGAGCTCGCTGTCTTGGCAGTAGGTGTTGTTGTTGCCCTGCTGGGTGCGCCCGAACTCGTCCCCGCCGAGCAGCATCGGCACCCCCTGCGACAGGAACAGCGTGGCCAGGAAGTTGCGCTGCTGCCGGTTGCGGAGGCGGTTGACCGCGGGGTCGTCGGTCGGCCCCTCCACGCCGCAGTTCCACGAGCGGTTGTGGTCCTCGCCGGACGAGTTCGCGTCGAGGTTCGCCTCGTTGTGCTTGGAGTTGTAGGTCACCAGGTCCCGCAGCGTGAACCCGTCGTGGGCGGTGATGAAGTTGATCGAGGCGTACGGCCGCCGGCCGTTGTGGGCGTAGAGGTCCGCCGACCCCGACAGGCGGGAGGCGAGCTCGCCGAGCGGCGCCTCCCCGCGCCAGTAGTCGCGGATGGTGTCGCGGTACTTGCCGTTCCACTCGGTCCACAGCGTCGGGAAGTTGCCGACCTGGTAGCCGCCCTCCCCGACGTCCCACGGCTCGGCGATCAGCTTCACCTGGCTGATCACCGGGTCCTGCTGAATGATGTCGAAGAACGCCGAGAGCCGGTCGACGTCGTGCAGCTCGCGGGCGAGCGTCGAGGCCAGGTCGAAGCGGAACCCGTCGACGTGCATCTCGAGCACCCAGTACCGCAGCGAGTCCATGATCAGCTGCAGGACGTGGGGGTGCCGCACGTTCAGGGAGTTGCCCGTCCCCGTGTAGTCCATGTAGTACCGGGCGTCGTCGTCGACGAGCCGGTAGTAGGCGGCGTTGTCGACCCCGCGGAACGACAGGGTGGGGCCCATGTGGCTGCCCTCGGCCGTGTGGTTGTAGACCACGTCGAGGATCACCTCCAGCCCGGCGGCGTGCAGCTCCTTCACCATCGACTTGAACTCGTAGACCTGGTCGCCGAGGCGGCCGCGCGCCGCATAGTCCGCGTGCGGGGCCAGGAAGCCGATGGTGTTGTAGCCCCAGTAGTTCCGCAGGCCCTTCTCGACCAGGAAATGGTCCTGGACGAAATGGTGTACCGGCTGCAGCTCCACGGCCGTCACCCCGAGGTCCACCAGGTAGTCGATCACCGGTGGGGACGCCAGGCCGGCGTAGGTGCCGCGCAGCTCCGGCTCGACGTCGGGGTGCTGCATCGAGATGCCCTTGACGTGGGTCTCGTAGATGACGGTGTCGTTCCAGCGGGTGTGCGGATGCCGGTCGTGACCCCAGTCGAAGAAGGGATTGACCACCACCGACTTCGGAACGTGCGGGGCGCTGTCCCGCTGGTCCATGACGCTGTCGTCGTCGCCGAGGGGGTAGCCGAAGACGGCGGGGTCCCAGCCGACGTCGCCCTCGATCGCCTTGGCGTACGGGTCGATCAGGAGCTTGTTCGGGTTGAACCGGTGCCCGGCCTTCGGGTCGAAGGGCCCGTGGACCCGGAACCCGTAGCGCTGACCCGGGCTGATCCCGGGGAGGTAGCAGTGCCAGATGAAGGCGGTGTGCTCCGGCATCGGCACCCTGACCTCGAAGCCGTCCCGGTCGAAGAGGCAGAGCTCCACCCGCTCGGCGTTCTCGCTGAACAGGGCGAAGTAGGTGCCCCGCCCGTCCCAGCGGGAGCCGAGCGGGTAGGGCCGGCCTGGCCAGACATTCACGACTGCTGCACTCCCTGCGGTTGCGTTGTCCGCGGTTTCCGGGCGGGTACGACGAAAGACCGAGCCGTGCGTAGAGTCCCCGCACGGCCGGTCCTTGCCGGGTCGCATACCCGTTTCCGTCTGGGAGTCCACATGCCCCTGCCCGGCCAGCCTCCGGACGCGCCGCGCCCGTTGCGCGTGCGGCTGCACGGATGGCGGCATCCGGCGATCCTGTCCGCGGCGTTCGTGTCGATGGCCGCCGGCTTCGCCCAGTTCGGCGCGACCGCTGCGCTCGGCGACGTCGCCGCGGCGTTCGGCGAGCTCGGAGAGGGCACGACGATCGCCGACCAGGTTGCGCTGTCGGGCACCACGCTGGGGGTGGGACTGGCGGTCATCCGCCTCGCGTCGGTCGCGAGCCTGCCGCTCGCGGGTCTAGCCGACCGCCGGGGACGCCGCAGCGTCCTGATCGGCTGCTGCGCCGGGGGGCTGGCGCTCACGGCCGCCGCCGCGCTCAGCCCGTCGTTCTGGTGGCTGGTCGCCGTCTTCGCCCTCGGCCGGCCGCTGCTGTCCGCGACCAACGCGGTCGCCGGCGTCGTCGCCGCCGAGGAGACCCGCAGCGCCGACCGCGCGAAGGCGATCGCCCTCATCACGGCGGGGTACGGCACGGGTGCGGGCCTCACGGCACTGGTGCGCGGCGTCGGCGGAGGGCAGGTGGGGTTCCGGTTGCTGTTCGCGCTGGCGCTGGTCCCGCTGGCGCTGCTGCCGTTCGCGGGGCGCCTGCTGGAGGAGCCGGACCGGTACGCCCGCCTGCGCGCCCCGGCGGGGGACGCGTCGCTGCGGCCCCGTCTGGGCCACGTCGCCCCGCTCCTGCGGCCGCGCCTCGTGCTGCTCGCGGCGCTCACCTTCGCGATCGCGTTCGTCACCGGGCCGGTCAACGCGTTCCTCTTTGTCTACGCGGAGGGGGTCGTGGGGCTCACGCCGGCTTCGACGGCGCTCGTGGTGCTCGCTGCGGCGCCGGTCGGGCTCGCCGGGCTGCTGACCGGGCGCTGGGCCGCCGATCGGTTCGGGCGGCGGCGCACCGCCGGTCTGGCCCACGTCGCCGTCGCGGTGGGCGGGGCCGTCACCTACACGTCGGGGGTCACCGGTGCGGTCGCCGGCTACCTGCTCGGCGCGATCTTCGCCGCCTCGGCGTACGCCCCCTCGGCGGGCGCGCTCGGCACCGAGGTCTTCCCGACGTCGGTCCGCGCCACCGCCGCCGGGTGGCTCACGGTGGCCGGCGTGCTCGGCGCCGTCGCGGGGCTGCTGGCGTTCGGGCTGGTGGCCGACGCCTTCGGCAGCTTCGGCCCCGCGGCCGTCGCCGTCGCGGCGCCTGTCGCCCTCGCCGCCGTCGGGTACGCGGGCCTGCCGGAGACGAGGGGACTCGAACTGGAGGAGTCGGCACCCGAGTCGTGAATCGCGAAGGGACGCCGGACCGACGGCCGGCGGCTCCCGCGTCGGCCGTCAGTACTCGTACGGCTCGTCGGGCTGCGGGATGGGGGTGACGGACTCGGCGACCACGACGGGGGGTGCCGGGGTGGGCTTGTCGGGCTCCTGACCGGGGCGTGGCTCCCAGGTGCCCTCGATCTCCAGCCACGTGTCGGGCGCCCGCGGGACCGGGTCGCCGTGGATCTCCACGGTCACCGCGGTGCCGTCGGCGGCGCAGCAGTTCACGATGAACCGCGTCAGCAGGTAGTCCCCGCCCGCGTCGCCCGGCACCGGCGAGGCGAAGCCGACCAGCCGCACCCGTTGTCCCTCCATCGACCGCGTCTCGTCGTACAGGGCCCGGAACTGGAACTCGACGAGCCCCAGCGGCACCGCGCCGTCGACCGCCGTGGGCAGCGGCGGGTAGGATCTCTCGGTCGTGGCTACGACCCGGCCGCTCTGCCGGCCCGCGGCGAAGGCTCCCAGCGGCGGGGGCGCGACCAGCAGGACCGCCAGCAGGGGCAGCGTCAGCAGCCACGCCACCCGCGGTCCGGACACGCCGTGCCCGTGGCCGTCGTCGGAGTGCCCGACCGCGGCGTGCGCGTGCGCCACCCCCGCCGCCTCCAGCCGCGAGTCGTCTTCCGGGTCGGGGACCGGCGGGGGGACCGGCTCGTCGCGGAACGCCCGCAGCACCCCGGCGGCGCCGAGCACCACGAGGACGAGACCGGCGACGGTCAGCAGGGGGCGCAGGCCCGGCTTGACGTACGCCAGCGACACGTCGGTCAGGCCCAGCCGGACGGCGACCCCGCCGATCGCCAGCATCATCGCGCCCTGCGTCCGCTCGTCCACTACAGCAGCCAGGTTCCGACGAGGAGGCCGGAGGCGATCGCCGTGATCAGGGTCAGGGGCGCGAACCGCAGGGCGAACCGCCGGCCGAACACCCCCGCCTGCAGCGCGACGAGCTTGAGGTCGACGGCGGGTCCGACGACGAGGAAGACCAGCCGCGACGTGAGCGAGAACTGCGTCAGCCCGGTCGCGACGAAGGCGTCGGCCTCCGAGCAGATCGCGAGGACGACGGCGAGGACGGCGAGCGCACCGACCGCGAGCCACTCGTTGCCGGCGACCGTGTCGAGCACCGACCGCGGGACCACCACCTGCAGGGTGGCGGCGGTCACGCCGCCCAGCACCAGCCAGCCGCCGGCGTGGAGGAAGTCGTGACTGGCTGTCCGGGAGAACGACGACCAGCGCGTGCCGCCCTCGACCACCCGCGACCTGCTGCGGTCGATCAGCGCGTCGTTGCCGAACCGGCTCCACACCAGGCCGACCACGACCGCCGTCGCGAGGGAGGCGCAGAACCGGGCCAGCACCACCTGCGGCTGCCCGGGAAACGCCACGGCCGTCGCCACCAGCACCACTGGGTTGATCGCGGGGGCGGACAGCATGAAGGCGAACGCGGCGGCGGGGCTTGCCCCCCGGGCCGTCAGGCGGCCGGCGATGGGCACCGAGCCGCACTCGCAGCCGGGCAGGGCGGCGCCGGCGAGCCCGGCGGCCGGCACCGCGAGGAGGGGGCGGTCGGGCAGGATCCGCGCGATGAAGCTGGGGGGGACGAGCGCCGCGATGAGGCCGGACAGGACGACGCCGAGGACCAGGAAGGGCAGGGCCTGCACCGTGATGGAGACGAAGATCGTCGACCAGGTCTGCACGGCCGGGTCGTCGAACAGGCCCGAGAGCTCCGGCCGCAGGAGGACGGCCAGGATCAGCAGAAGGGCGAGCAGCTCGAGCGTCGGAACCTGCCGCCGCGCCCGGGGCGCCGCCGGCGGGTGGGCCGGTCTGGGCGGCGACGGGGCCGACTGCGGTGACGCGCTGACCGACACGCATTCCCCTCGAGAGGCGACAGGGACCCGGTGATGCTAGCCAACGCGGCCCCCGGGATCAGGATCCGGCGGCGAACCGCTGTGCAAGACGCGCGAGCGTCGCCTCGATCGCCCTGGCGTTGCGCTGCGGGAGCCGGAGCAGCTCCACCGCCCGCGGGGACAGAGCGGTGGACCAGTCGAACGTTTCCCGGACGCGGGTGCCGCCGTCCGCGGGCTCGAGCTCCCATCGCCAGACGTGCCGGCCCCAGTGCCGCCATGCGATGCGGCGGTTCTCGTGGAACTCGACGACGCGGTTCGTGACGCGGTACGGGACGCCCAGCCGCATCGACATGCCGAAGGTGCTGCCGAGCCGCAGCCGCCCGGGCGTGCCGGCGCTGCGCCGCACGGTCCCGGATCCGTCGAGGTCGGCGTGGAGGGCGGGGTCGGCGAGCAGGTCGAAGACCGCCTCCGGCGGGGCGGGCACGAACGTCGTCCGGCTGACCTGCCTGCTCACCTGTCGGAGGACCCGGCGTACATCTGCTCGATGAGGGCCGCGTACCGGTCACCGATCGGCTCGCGCCTCACCTTGAGCGTCGGGGTGATCGTGCCGGCCTCGACGGTGAAGTCCTCGGGCAGGATGCGGTGCGCCCTGATCTGCTCGGACCGGCTGAGCTCGGCGTTGACGTCGGCGACGTGGGCATCGACGATTTCCGCGACGTCCGGATGCCGGGTCAGATCCTCGAAGGCCGCGAACGGGATCGCCTTCTGCTGCGCGAACTGCGTCACGCTCTGGACGTCCAGGGTGAGCAGGGCGGTGACGAACCGGCGGTTGTCGCCGATCACGACCGCCTGTGAGATCCACGGGGAGAACCTGAGCTTCTGCTCGATCACCTGGGGGGCGATGTTCTTGCCGGACGAGGTGATGATGATGTCCTTCTTGCGGTCGGTGATCGTGACGAAGCCGTCGGCGTCCATGGTCCCGATGTCGCCCGAGTGCAGCCATCCCTCAGGGTCGATCAGCTCGCGGGTGGCCTGCTCCTCGCGGTGGTAGCCGAGGCACACGTTGTCGCCGCGGTAGAGGATCTCGCCGTCGTCGGCGATGCGGACCTCGCCGCCGGGGATCGCGTAGCCCACCGATCCGAGCTTCCAGCGGTCGACGCGGTTGATGGTCGTTGGGCCGTGGTCCTCCGTCTGGCCGTAGACCTCGAGCACCGGCACGCCGATCGCCCGGAAGAACTCGAGCAGCTCGACGGCGACGGGCGCCGCCCCCGACACCAACGCCCGGCAGCGGTCGTAGCCGAGCGCGGCCCGCGCCGTCGTGAACAGCCGGGCGTCGGCCTGGCGCCACGCCGCCTCCAGCTCGTCGGGGAGGGGCCGGCCCTGCTGCTGCAGGCGAGCCCTCCGCCTGCCGAGCTCCACGGCATCGAGCGCACCCTGACGCCGGTCGTCCGGGAGCGAGCCGAGCAGCGCCTGGACGCCGTCGAACTGCTTCTCGAGGATCCGCGGCACGACGAACTGGACGGTTGGCCGGCACGCGCGGAGGTCGTCGCGCAGGGTCTCGATCGACGTCGAGAACCAGATCTCGAAGCCCTGCTGCAGCTGGAGGTACTCGCTGGAGGTCCGCTCGGCGACGTGCGACAGCGGCAGGAACGACAGCTTGCGGTCGCCGAGCCCCGCCGCCAGCACCCGGTCGAGCGAGGCGAGCGTCCACACGGCGTTGTGGTGGGACAGCATGACGCCCTTCGGCGGGCCCGTCGTCCCCGACGTGTAGATGACCGCGAGCAGGTCCTCCGGCCGCGCGGCGGTGCGGCGCCGCTCGTACTCGGCGTCCTCGGTCGGCAGGTGCTGGCGCCCCCGCTCGAGCAGCTCGCGCCACGGGAGGTAGAAATCACCGTCGCAGCCCTCGCCCGTCATGACCACGCAGGACCGCAGTTCCGGCAGGTCGGCACGGACCGCTTCGATCTTGGCCCGCTGAACCTCGTCCTCGACGACGACCACCCGGCTGCGGGAGTGCTCCAGGATGTAGTGGACCTGCGGCGCCGCGCTCGTCGGGTAGACCGGGCAGCTGACCAGGCCGGCGTGGATCATGCCGAAGTCCGCGAAGTGCCACTCCGGGCGGTTGGCGGACATGATCGAGCCGAACTCGCCTGGTTCGAACCCGAGCGACATCAGGCCGCGCGCGCAGTCGCGGACCGCGAACCCGTACTCGGCGAACGTGATCGGCGCCCACTCCTCTCCCCGCCTGACGCGGAACGCCACCTCGTCCGCCCACTGCTCGACAGCGCGCTCGAACAGCGCCGTGATGGTGGGGGCGGCGGGGATGACGGTCTCGGGCATCTCGGCTCCTCGATGTGCTGCGGGATCGCTGCGCGCTGGCGGGGATGCTAGTGAGGATCTCGCGCCCGCGGCGCGCGGGCGAGTTCGGCGAGGAGCCCGTCGAGCCGTCGGGTGATGACGGGCCAGGACCACCGACGCTCCACGAAGCGGCGGCCGGCGCGCCCCATGTCGCGGCACCGGTCGGGATCGGCGAGCAGCTGCACGATGGCCGTCGTCACGGCCCCCGGATCCGTCCCGTCGACGACCCTGCCGGTCTCGCCGTCGACGACCGCCTCGGGCGCGCCGCCGGAAGACCCCGCGAGCACCGGCTTCCCGCAGGCCTGCGCCTCGAGGTAGACGATGCCGAGACCCTCGACGTCGAGGCCGCCGAGACGGGTGCGGCACGGCATGGCGAACAGGTCGCCGGCGGCGTGGTAGGCGGGCAGGTCGGCCCACGCGACCTCGCCGGTCAGCGTGACGTCGCGGTCGAGTCCCAGCTGGGAGACCCGGGCGCGGAGCTTCTGCTCGAGCGGCCCGGTGCCGACGAGCAGCAGGTGCGCGCCCGGCACGGCCGACCTGACCCGCGGCCAGCACTCGACGAGCACATCCTGCCCCTTGCGCGGGACCAGACGGGACACGCACACGACCACGGGGCGGTCCCCGGCGATTCCGTGGCGGGCCCGCACATGGCCTCCGTCGACGGTCGGGTGGAAGGCGTCGGCGTCGACGCCCGCGGGGAGCAGCTCGACACGGGTGTGGGGGGCGAGCCAGCGCGTGAGGGCGCTGCTGGTGAAATTGCTCAGCACCGTGACCGCCGTGTTCGCCCTCGCGACGCGGCGGACGAGCGGGCCGAACCCGACGCGGACCATGCCGGCTTCGTGGCCGTAGCTGAAGGCGACCGTGGGCTGCGCGATGCGCGCGCCGAGCTCGCCGAGCGGCCACGAGGCGCCGAAGACGACGACCTCGGCGCCGTGGTCGTCGGCCGCATGCTGGACCGCCCGTGCAAGGGCCGGCGTCGGGAGCAGCGGACGGCGGCCGATCCGGTCCACCCGGTAGGACAGCGTGGCGTCGTGCTCCGGCCCTCCCGGCCACGGGGAGGCGAGGACCCGGGTGGCTTCGGCCGGACGGCTGGCGAGCAGGTTCGCCAGGTACTGCTCGATCCCGCCCGACCGGGGCGGCAGGTCGTTGCTCACCCAGAGCGTCCTCGTCACGGCGGGCCCCTCCCCCCCGCGGTCAGGTGCGGCCAGCGCTCCCCCATCTCCAGCCGCGCAGCGGGGGTCGGGTGGCTCGACCACAGCACGTACACCCAGCCCGGCGGGGCGGGATCGGACAGGTTGGCCTGCGCGAGCCCGCGCTTGGCGGCCACGAACGTCGCGGGGTCGCGCGTGATCTCGAGCGCCGCCAGGTCGGCGGCCGCCTCGGCGCGGCGGCTGACCGCCTGCTGCAGCGGGAGGCCCGCGACGCCGAGCACGGCGACGGCGGCCATGACCGGGAGCGACGCCTGGCCGCGATAGCAGATGTAGCCGCCGACCAGGAG